>NZ_JAXXBR010000047.1:0-20440 GCF_037242085.1 Alitiscatomonas sp.
GCCCACCACAGTGGCCCAGCCGTTGTCCTTCAGCGCTCCTGTGAGTACCTCCGACGCGCTGGCGCTCTCTCCGTTGACCAGAAGGATGATGGGAACGTCCACCTGATGGCCGTCCTCCGTGATCTTTACGCTGTCGTCCACTCCTTTTCCTTTAAAGCTCACGATGGTCTTTCCATCGGGGAGCAGATAGTCCGCAATATCCGTAGACGCCGTCACCACGCCGCCGCCGTTGTTCCGCAGATCGATGATGAGGCTCTTCGCCCCCTTGCCCAACAGGGAGTCTGCGGCCGTTTTAAACTGGTCGCCGGTGACCTCCTCAAAGGCAGAGATGGAAATGTATCCCACATTATCCTCCAGCAGGTCATACTCCACCGTGGGATTCTCCACGATCTCCCGGGTCATGGTCAGGTCCAGGCTGTCCTCGATGGATTCCCGGAACACAGTGACCGTCACTTCTGTTCCCTCTTCTCCCTTAATGTGGTCGCTGACCAGGATGCTCAGATCCATTCCCGCCGCATCCACATCGCCTACGCCGGTGATCACATCCCCCGGACGCATGCCGGCCTTATCTGCCGGAGAATCCTTGAACACCCGGATCACCGTGATGATCCCTGTATTCACATTCTGGCTCACCTGGACGCCGATGCCGCAGTATTCGCCGTTGCTGCTTTCCTGGACACTCTCATATTCCTCTGCCGTATAGTAAGTGGAATAGGGGTCCTGAAGGGAATATACATAGCCCGTATAGATCCAGTCCTCCGGGTTTTCCCGCTCCTCGTCCTCATCGAACAGATAATACTGGTCAATGAGCTGCTGCATATAGCCCAGCTTTGGAGCCAGCCTTCCCATATCCAGGCCGTATTCTCCCTCCGGCTCCGGAAGGACCGCCTGGCGGGTCTCCTGGGTCTGCCTGCCCATGATCCAGATTCCGGCTGCCATTCCCACCGCCGCCAGCACCACGAAGGCCGTTACCAGGGAACCGGCTAAGGCCCCCTTCCAGAACCGGCTCCGGCCCTCCCGGCCGTTTTCCTTCCGGTCCTCTTTCTCCTTTTCCAGGCCTTCGTTCCTGCCGTTATCCTGGTTTTCTTCTTCCAGTTTTGTTTCTTCCAGGTTTGTTTCTGTCATAGCAATTTTGTCCTTTCCTGTTTTACGCCCCCGGTCACGGGCTCACATACTGGCTGGGATTCACATATGTACCGTTTACCCGGATCCCGAAGTGCAGATGCGGCCCTGTGGAATATCCCGTAGAACCCACCTTGGCAATGGTCTGCCCCTTCTTCACCTGATCGCCCACAGATGCCAGCAGCTTGGAGGCATGCATATAGACCGTATAAACTCCGCCTCCGTGGTTGATCATCACATAATTCCCAGCCGAATAGCTGTACGTGGACACCACCACCTCTCCGTCTGCCGCTGCCACGATCCCCGAGCCTGTGGAGGCGCCGATGTCGATGCCCTTGTGGTTGGAGGAAGCTCCCTCTGTCGGTGAGGACCGGCCGCCAAACCCCGAGGTGATCCGCCCGCTGGACGGACAGGGCCATGTGAAGCTAATGTCCCCAAGATTCTTCGTTTTATACGTCTTTCCAGCCGCCTCAGCCTTTTTCCTGGCCTCTTCCTCTTTCCGCCGCATCTCCGCCTCGATGGCTTTGATGGAGTCCTCCTGGGCCTTGATATCCTTTTCATACTCGGAAAGCTGGCCCTCAGCTGCGCTTATCTGGCTCTCATACTTCTTAAGCTCCGACTGCTTGGCGGAAAGGAGCTGCTCCACCGACGCATGCTTGGCCTCCGTCTGCTCCTGAAGCCCCAGAAGCTCCCCATGCTCCGCCTCCAGCTCTGCCTCCTTGGCCTGGATCTGCTCCTTGGTGGCCACGTATTCGTCCAGCTTCTGCCGGTCATAAGCCGAGATCTTTCCAATATATTCCGCCTTATTTAAGAGCTCCGACAGGGAACCGGATTCCATGAGAAGATCCACATAAGAGCTGTCTCCCTTCTCATACATATATTTTATCCGCAGCTTCATGGATTCATACTGGTCTTTTTCCACCTGCTTTGCATCCTCCAGCTCCGCCTTTGTGGTCTCGATCTGGCCCTCCTTGACCTCAATATCCTTCCCCAGCCTGGAAAGCTCGTCGCTGATGGCCTCCAGATTGGCGTCCAGCTTCTTTACATAGGCCGCCGCGTCGCTCTTTAACCCTTCCAGGCTCTTTATGGCAGCTTCCGTCTTCTTTTTTTCCTCTTCCAGACTGCTCTTTTTCTTTTTCGCATCGTCCAGGCTTCCCGTGGCCCAGGCCGGGATCGCCAGACATAGACTTAAGACAGCCGCCAGTCCGGCCGCCGCCGCTTTTCCTGTTTTTTTCACCTGCCGCGCCTCCTATACCTTTAAATGCCGCCGGATGGTCAGAAAACTCACCACAAGGCCCAGACCTCCGCCCAGCGCCAGGGAAATGGCCGCCATGGACGGATAGATCTCCTCGATCGGGAGAAACTGGATGATCCCGGACAGGATCTGGAACCGGCCCACCACATACGCCACCGTCTGACGGTATCCGAAATACATGGCTCCCAGGGGGATGGCGGCTCCCAGGAGTCCCAGGATCGTTCCCTCCACCACAAAGGGAGCCCGGATCATGAAATTGGTGGCCCCGATGAGGCGCATGATCTTATTCTCATTTTTCCTCATTCCGGCCGCCACAGAGATGGTGTTGCTGATCAGGAATACCGCCACCGCCAGAAGCATCAGGATGATCGCTCCGAACAGCAGGGCCAGGACCTTATTAAAGCTGGAAAGCCCCGCCGCCGCGCTGTTGGAATAGTTGACCTTCCGGACGCCGGAAAGCCCCTCCAGATACTTAACCACCGGCTCCTGGTCATTGATGTCGTAAAGATATATTTCATAGGAAGCCGAGCCAGTCAGAGGGTTGTCATCAGAAAAGCCCTCCGCCAGATCGCTGTTCTCCCCAAAGTATTCCTTTTTAAAGCTCTCCCATGCCTCCTCCGCAGAGGTAAACTTCATATCCTTTATGATCGGCCCCTGGGCCTTCCGGATCTCCTCCCCGATGGCGTGGATCTCATCCTCTGGCAGCGACTCGTCAAAAAACACCGTGATCCCCATGGTGGACTCAGCCGTGACCACCATATACTGGACGTTGGTGATGATCGAATAAAATACACAGAATAAAAAAATACATGCAGAAATGATCGCGGCTGACGCCAGGGAAAACCAGATATTTCTGCATATATTCACAAGGCCCTGCTTCAGGCAGAACCAGAACGTGCTAATCCTCATACCAGTACCCGCTTTCTTTCTCATCACCCACCACGATTCCTCGCTGGATGGTGATCACCCGTTTTCTCATCATATTTACGATCTCGCTGCTGTGGGTCACCACCACCACTGTGGTCCCCTGACGGTTGATCTCCTCCAGAAGGCCCATGATCTCCATGGCGTTATGTGGGTCCAGGTTTCCCGTAGGCTCATCGGCCAGAAGGATAGCCGGCCGGTTGATGAGGGCCCTGGCAATGGCCACCCGCTGCTGCTCGCCGCCGGAAAGCTGGTGCGGAAAAGATTTATATTTTGATGAAAGGCCCACCATCCTCAGCATCTCCGGCACCGATTCCCGGATCTTCCTTCCTGAAACGCCGATGACTCTCTGGGCAAAGGCCACATTCTCATAGACGTTCCGGTCCTTTAACAGACGGAAATCCTGGAATACCACGCCCAGCTGTCTCCGGTACTTGGGGACATAGCGGCGGGGCATCCGTCCCAGGTCCATGTCATTCACGACAACACGGCCGGAAGTGGGTTCCACCTCTTTCAGAAGGATTCTGAGCAGGGTTGACTTTCCGGAACCACTCCGGCCTGTAATAAAGACAAACTCCCCATCGTCGATGGTAAGGCTTACGTCCTTGAGAGCACGGCTGCTCTTTTCGTAGGTCTTTGTCAGCTTTGAAATTTCTATCATATTAGTAATCCAGATTCTCCATATACTTCATGTATTTCACCACCATCAGTGCGATCTTAAAGGTAATGGCGTCCTCAAATACACGAAGATCCAGTCCTGTACTCTTCTGAAGCTTATCCAGACGGTATACCAGAGTATTTCTGTGGATGTAAAGCTGTCTGGAGGTCTCCGAAACGTTCAGGCTGTTTTCAAAGAACTTGTTGATGGTCGTCAAGGTCTCCTCATCGAATTCATCCGGGTTCTTCCCATCGAAGATCTCCTTGATGAACATCCGGCACAGGGGAAGCGGAAGCTGGTAGATCAGACGTCCGATACCCAGGTTGGAATATGCCACCACATTCTTTCCGCTGTAAAAGATCTTTCCCACATCCAGGGCCATCTTAGCCTCCTTATAAGAGCGGGAAACGTCCTTGATCTCGTTGACAATGGTACCAAAGGCAATATGCACCTTGGACATAGCCTCTGTATTCAGCATATCCAGGATCGTATTGGCCGTCTTTTCCAGATCCCCATACGTCTCTCCAGGCTTTACCTCCCGCACAAGGATAATGTTTTTCTCATCCACAGCCGTGATAAAGTCCTTGGTCTTTGCAGAAAACAGGCTTCTTACGGTCTCCAGGGCGTTGGCATCCTTCTCATTTTTCGTTTCAATGAGGAACACCACGCGCTTTACGTTTGTCTCGATATGGAGCTTTTTGGCCCGGTTGTAAATATCCACCAGGAGCAGGTTATCCAGCAGAAGGTTTTTAATAAAGTTGTCCTTATCAAACCGCTCTTTATAGGCCACCAGCAGATTCTGGATCTGGAACGCCGCCAGCTTTCCCACCATGTAAACATCGTCGCTGCCTCCCTTTGCAAGGAGGATGTATTCCAGCTGGTGCTCGTCAAATACCTTAAAAAACTGATAGCCGGAAATCACCTGACTGTCTGCCGGAGAATCTGCAAAGGCAAGGATGGAGCTCTCATACTCTTCTGCCTGCTCAAACGTGGATGCCAGAACTTTTCCTTCCACGTCGCAGACGCAGAGATCGATCCTGGTAATTTCTTTCAGTCCGTCAATGTTCGACTGCAAGATCTGATTTGAAATCATAACGTTCTCTCCTTTTCACAATATAGACATTCATACAGATTCTATTTTAATGCAAAATCACAAAAAAGGAAAGAAAAATTTTGTATTTTTCCACAAAAAAACAATCCGGCACCACAACCGGCACCGGATTGTTGGGAAATCATCCCTTTACAGAATGTTTTTTTCCGTATCCTTATCAAACAGATAGATCTTTTCAGCGTCCACAAAGAGGTATATCTTTTCATTTTCCCGAAAATCCGTTCTCCCCTCTGCCTGGCAGATGCCGTCGGCGTCCTCAGCCTGGAAGCGGAGCATGGTCCCGTCTCCAGTCATGCTCTGGAATCTGGCGGAGAAATGGCCGTCCTGGCCGTCCTCTGAGGCCCGGGACAGGCAGACATCCTCAGCCCGTACCCCTGTGATCACTTCTTTTCCCACATAACCATTGTTTTCCAGGACTGCGCCCACAGCCTCCGGGACCAGCATACGGCCGCTGGCTCCCTGAAGCCCGATCCTGCCGCCTTCAGAAAATACCTTCATAAGAAAGAAGTTCATGGGCGACCGGCCTACGACTCCGCCCACAAAGCAGTTTGCCGGATGGGCCGCCAGTTCCTCCGGCGTACCGTCCTGGCAGATGGAGCCCTCATTCATGACTACCATTCTGGTTCCCAGGGCCAGTGCCGTTTCCTGGTTGTCGGTCACATAGATCACCGTCATATCCATTTTTTTATGGATATCCTTAAATTCCTTCCTCATCACCTTCTGGAGGCTCTGCTCCAGATCTGCAATGGTACTGTCCAGAAGAAGGATCCCCGGACGGCGCATCATGGCACGTCCCAGAAGCGCCCGGTATGTCTCCTCCCCGGTCAGCTCCTCAGGCTTTTTATCCAGAATATCAGAAAGCTTCAGATACCCGGAGATCTCCCGGATCCTCCTGTCGATCTCCTCCTGGGCCATCTTCCCCATACGAAGCGCAAAGGAAAGGTTATCTTCCACCGTCATGCCCGGATACAGCACACTGTTTTTAAACAGCATGGCAATATTCCTGTCCTTGGGATCCGCGTCCGTCATATCCTTTCCATCAATGAAAAGGGAACCGGAGCTGATCTCATCCAGTCCGCCGATCATCCGCAGAAGCGCGGATTTTCCGCACCCGGCAGGCCCCACAAGGATAAGGAACTCCCTGTCCCTGATCTCCAGAGAAAAATCCTTCACCGACTGCTGTCCCCCAGGATAAATCTTATTCACGTTTTTTAATACTAATCCCGACATGCTTCCTCCCCATTGTAAAACTCAAAAAAACAAAATACCCGCCGGCATCCGTGACAACACAATGCCTGGCGGGTATACCTCTGTTCCCTATGGTACACAAAACAGAAGTGTTTTTCCATATTGTAATTTACCAAAATATCGTGATAAATTCCATGACTTTTGCATATGGGGCCTGGGAGCCGCGGAAAAAGCATCCGTTTTCCCCAAAAAACAAATCTCTTTTCGTCCTGTTTTAGCAAAAATAACGGTTTTATTTTACAGCGATGGCTTCCATCTCCAGCAGAACACCCTTGGGAAGCTTTGCAACCTCCACACAGGAGCGGGCCGGGCAGTCCTTCTCAAAATATTTGGAATAAATTCCGTTGATGGTTGCAAAATCGTCCATGCTCTGGATGAATACGGTTGTTTTTACAACGTTCTCCATGGAAGTACCTGCTGCTTCCAGAAGGTTCTTCATATTCTTCATTACCTGCTCTGCCTGGCCTTCGATCCCTTCGGCAACCTCGCCAGTGGCCGGGTTTACCGGGATCTGGCCGGAAGCGAATACAAAGCCGTTGGCCTCAATGGCCTGGGAATAAGGACCGATTGCTGCTGGTGCGTTTGTTGTGCTGATCACTTTCTTCATTTTGTTTCCTCCAATACTCTGATACTTTTTTCTGTTATCTCTATCTTACCCTCTTTTAAAAGATGGCCGACAGCGCGTTTAAAGGCGTTCTTGCTGAGCTTAAATTCCCTGGCGATCACTTCCGGGTCTGCCTTATCGTTAAAGGGCAGCACTCCGTCAAATTCCCCGATCACCTTTAATACAAGCTCTGCATCCTCAAAAATCTGGTTATAGGCCTTTTCCCTGGCGCTCAGATCCAGCTTTCCATCCCCGCGCACCTTTGTCACACGGCAATGGACCTCCTGGCCCACCTTAAAGCCTCCGAACAGCTCCCGCCTGGGGATCATCCCGTGGTAGATCCCGTCCACGGCCACAAAGGCTCCCAGCTCCGGGTTGATCTCAAATACAAAGCCGTTTATATCGTCTCCCGTTTTATAGGGAGCGTCGCTCCTCAAATACGAATATACCTTCATGGTAGCCGCCAGACGCTTACTTTTATCCACATAAAGGGCCACCAGACATTTTTCTCCCTTTTTCACTGCATGGGTCTGCTCCTTAAAGGGCAGAAGAAGATCCTTTTCCAGCCCCATGTCCAGGAATGCGCCGATCTTTGATGTTTCCTTCACCTCCAGCACTGCCGTCTCTCCCAGGGAGAGCTTCGGTCTTGTGGTGGTGGCAATGATCCGGTCCTCCGAATCCTTATATAAAAACACTTCCAGGAGATCGCCGGTCTTTGCGCCCTCGGGCACCTGCTTTTTCGGCAGCAAAACGCCCTTTTCAGCTCCCCCGGCGCTCTTTCCAGGTTCCCCCAGATACACTCCGAAATCCTTTTCCTTTACGATCTCCAGCGTCTGCATTCTTCCAAGTTCCAGCATGTCCTTCGTCCTCTCTTTTTTCTAAACGCCCTCCGGCGTTACCTTCAGTTCCACATTGGCAAAGATGCTTCCGTCTCCGCCGCAGACAGATACCACGTATCCGTCCTCTCCGGCCGCCCGCATGAGGACCGCCGTATCTCCCAGCACCGCCGCCTTTTTATACTCGGCGCGGATCTCCGTGATCTCCCTGCCGTCGGCTTCCTCCGGAAGGGCCTCCACCGCCATATCCACGTACTGGGCATTGTTGACATGGTGGTTGGTGTCGATCTGGTGCTTCATGATCACCAGCCGCCCCGCCTCCTCCATGTGCTCCGGAAGACGGATCTTTCTGGGAGCATAGTCCATAGAAAGCTTCGGTTCCTCATCCCCGTAGGCATCCACATCCTCCCGCGTCACGCGGACCGGTTTTCCGGCTTCTGTATCCAGAAGGAACCAGCAGGAATTGGCCTTTACCAGGTATTCCCCGGTCCCGTCCATCAGCGTAAAATTCCGCAGGCCGTAGATCCCCTTGATCTCATAGGGCCAGGTGCAGACAGTGATCTCCTCGCCCAGAGCCGGTCTCCTTAAGATCTGGATTTGCCAGGATGACAGAAGCCACGCACGATTTTTTTCTTCCAGATAAGCAAGCCCCACTCCGCAGTCCTCCGACTGGAAGGTGGAGCAGTCCTGCATATAATTCATGATCCCCATCAGGGACAGCCTTGCGTCCACGCCGGTCTCACTGTACCGGACACGGCTCTTAAACTGGTACATGTTCTTCCCGCCTCACTTAAATCCTCCGGGCAGTCCCGGCGCTCGTTTCCATTCTAACCCATTTTTCTCTTCCAGGCAATAGGCTCTGTATCAAAAAAGCGTCTAAACATTGGATCCCCAACATCTAAACGCTTTCCAGCTGGGCTACAAGGATTCGAACCTTGAAATGACGGAGTCAGAGTCCGTTGCCTTACCATTTGGCGATAGCCCATTATTCACGATCTGTCTCTTACAGTTTTTCAACTGCGAGTTATATTATACCCACACTTTTTAAGAATGTCAAGCATTTTTTCCAGACTGCGGGACTTTTTCCTGTTTTCTGGAAAAAGCCCCGCCCTTTAAGCCTCCGGCTTCCAAATCCCGGATCTTATATTCTCATCTACTGTACCGGCGCCGGAACCACGATCTCCTCGGTCACCGGGCACTTATACGTTCTTCCGTTCATCTGCTTCTTAAACTCTTCCTTCGCCTCGTCCACCAGCTTGGGATCATCCACCAGCTTCATGGCTGTGGCTGCCATGACCTTTGCGCCATAGAGCATGCCCTTCATTCCGATGCTCATACCGGCGCAGGCAGTGATCTGCCAGCTATGGCCCGGGGCCGCCAGGTTGCAGGTAGCCGTCATCACCTGTACACAGGGAACGATATGCTGTACGTCTCCCACATCGGTGGAGCCGTAGCCGTTCTCATTCAGCACAGGAGATACCTTCGTATCCAGAGGACCATCCTCCAGAGCGCCCGAGGCTTTTACCTTCTCATACTGCTGGCTCTTTTCATTGAGGATCTTTGCAAATGCCAGCTCCTCCTCTGTCCAGTGGGGTCTTTCCACCTCTTCCATCACATCGTGGGTCAGGTTGGTGAGCGTCACTGGATTTAATGTATTGTAGCAGCCGCCCAGGTATTCTACCTCCAGCTCAGTCTCTGTCATATGGGCTGCGCCTTCCGCCACCTTCACCAGACGTCTGTATGTATCCTCCACGGCCTCACGGCTTAACGCGCGGACATAATACCATACGCTGGCCTTATCGGGAACGATATTGGGCGCTGTGCCGCCTTCCTTGATCACATAGTGGATACGGACATCGCTGGTCACATGCTCCCGCAGATAGTTGGCTCCCACACTGGTCAGCTCCACGGCATCCAGCGCAGACCGGCCGTTGTGGGGATCTCCTCCAGCATGGGCCGTGATCCCATTAAAGTGGAAAATGGCGCTGTTCAGTCCAGTCATGGTCCCCAGAGTCACATGGTTATTGGTGGAGCCGTGCCAGGAAAACGCTGCATCCAGCTCTGTGAACGCTCCTCCTCTTGCCATAAACGCCTTTCCGGTGAGGACCTCCTCTGCCGGACAGCCATAAAATACCACTGTACCCTCTTTGCCGGTAGCCTCCAGCTCTGCCTTCATTCCAAGAGCAGCGCCCAGGCAGGCAACACCTAAAAGGTTATGGCCGCAGCCCTGTCCCGCAGCACCCGGAGTTACCGGTTCCTTTTCTGTGCTGACCTTCTGGCTCAGGCCGGGAAGTGCGTCATACTCGCCCAGGAAACCGATCACCGGATGACCTTTTCCCCATACGGCGCGGATGGCTGTGGGCATTCCCACATACCCTGTCTCCACCTCAAATCCGGCGTTGCGGAGGACTTCTGCTGTCCATTCACATGCCTTCACTTCATTAAACGCAGTCTCGGGATTTTCCCAGATCTTTTTAGCCAGATCGGTAAGGACCTTTTCATTCTGATCAACGGCTCTGGTAGCAATGGTGTCAATCATAATATTCTCTCCTTTTTCTGGGCGCCGCAGGCTCACACACCGCAAGAGACGCCTGTTATTGATTCCAACGGACTCACCCCTTCATTTTAACCTGGAGAACAAAAAATGTCAATCACCTTGCACAATAAAATCTTTTATTTGCTATGTATTCATGTGCACTTTCACGGTTCTTTCCAATGTTTTTGGAATGCCAGCGGACATTCCATCTCCTTTGAAAGATGTTTTCTTTCTCCTGTCCTCTGGGCCCTAGAGAGGAAAGTCCTGGATCTTGCCCAAACGGGCCAGTTAAAATGGAGTAAACGGTCTGGATTTTTAGTGATTTTTGGACACTACGGAAAAATCCATATTTGCGCCCCCACACTTTGAAGTTCTCTGCATCCAGGAACAAAAAAAGAGACGAAAAACCATTGTAAACTCAATGTTCCTCGTCTCTATTCCAGCTGGGCTACAAGGATTCGAACCTTGAAATGACGGAGTCAGAGTCCGTTGCCTTACCATTTGGCGATAGCCCATCGCATCAACGTGGACTATTATAACGCAGCTTTCCGTTTTCGTCAAGTGGTATTTTCAATTTTTTCACAAACCTTTTTTTCACAAAAGACGTCCGTTCCCCGAAACGCTCCGGCGGGCATCAGCCTGCCGGAACCACATCCTCTAAAATCCCCGGCCCTACGGTATGGGGCTCCGTGGCAGGAGGCGTTTCTGGCGGCCTGGGCGGCTCTGTTTCCGGAGCCGGAGTCTCCTCCGGCGTCGGGCTCACCGGAGTAAGAGTGCCCGGTGCGGCTGTGGACGGCTCCGGTGCGGCCGTTTCGGCAGCCGGCTCTGTGGTCTCCGGTGCCGCAGTCGTCTCCGGCTCTGCGGTAGTCTCCGGTGCCGCAGGAGACGTCTCAGGCGGTGCTGTGGTTTCCGGCTCTGCCGGTCCCGTGACAGGTTCAGACGGTTCCCGGTTTTCTGACTCTGCTTCCGCCTCAGATGCCTCACCGTTTTCCGGCTCTGCCGAAGATGCCTCTTCTCCCTGGGACGCTCCGCTGCCTTCTTCTGGGCGGAGTTCTTCTCCCTGCGGCTCCTTTACCGCCTCCTCCGGCTGCTCTCCTCCTTCATAATTCCCAGGACCGCGGTTTCCTGCCGATCCGCCGTTCCCATCCTTTCCGGAATCTATTCCGTTCTCCTCTTCTCCGGAGCCTTCGTCTGTCTCTGTCCCGGACTCCGTCTCCCCGGATTCTATCCCGGCGGGCCTGTCCTCCTTTACCTGATAAAGCTTTCCCGCCGTGGCCACCAGAAACGAGGTCTGATAATTTTTCTTCTCCATTTCCCGGGACAGGGCCCCCATGTCCATCTGGCACAGCCGGCCGCAGTCCGACTCCCGGACCCGAACATTCCGCTCCAGAAGATCCTGGACCATGGCTGCCTTACCCACAGAGCAGCCGTTTTCCCTGACCAGCTCCAGGACCTCCGGCTCCTCTGATATACTTCCGGCATATACGGTCCCCTTGGCCTGGCGGGTCGTCAGAAATAATTCTGCGGCAACGGCGATCTCCTCCGCCATCCGTTCTGTATCCACCCGCACTGCCCCCTCTATGGGGCGCACCGTAAACAAGGCCGCTTCCTGGTCCCCCAGCATCTGTGCCCCATGAAGCTCCTCCAGCAGACGTTCACAGCACTCCCGCAGGGAAAGGCCCGCCATGGAATCCGGGTTCCCGTTTTTCCGGATCACTCCTCCCTTCCGGTTCAGGACCAGCTCCCTGCTGTCCTTCCCGTCCGCGGTCAAGAGCACTGCCGGCTTCCGGTTCTGCATAAGAAACACAGTCCCCAGGATACAGGACGCTGCCAGGCAGATTCCCAGGGCCAGACCGGCCCATAAAAGCCACCGCCTCACGGCCTCCACCGACAGCTCGCCGTCCATATTGAGGCTTGCTTCTCTCCGGTCCTTCTCTCTGCTTCCCGCCTCTATGGTCTCCGTTTTCTCTCCCCGGTCCGCCAAAGCCTCTGCAGGCTCCAGCTTTTCCAGCCGCTCTTTCTCTTCCATCCTATGCCTCCCCGTCATATTCCACCCGCATGAGGAACAGGCCCTCCGGCGGAGCCGTCGCTCCGGCCGCCTCCCGGTTCCTGGCCTCAAGGACAGCCTTCATCTCCTCCGGCCTTCGTTTTCCCAGGCCCACCTCCAGGAGCGTTCCCGTAAGGATCCGCACCATATTATACAAAAAACCATTTCCTGTATAGGTAAACACCACTTTCGTTCCATCTGCATGGATCCCGATCTGATCTATCCGGCGGACCGTGCTCTTTTTCATTCTTTTATTGGAACAGAAGCTTTTAAAATCATGCTCTCCCAGAAGATATCCCGCCGCCTTCTCCATGGCCGGGATATCCAGCTCACGCCCCAGTCCGTATACGTATTTTCTCTCAAATACACACTTCCTATCCGCTGTTTCCACGCAATACGCATATGTTTTCCTTACAGCGGAAAGACGGCTGTGGAACCGCTCCGGCGCCTCCTTCGCATCTATGACCCGTATATCCTCCGGCAGATACCGGTTCATATACTCCATAGCCGCTGCTGCCGACGGACAGAACTGCTCCTCAATATGGAAATTGGCCGTCTGCCCCCTGGCGTGGACCCCTGCATCGGTCCGTCCGGAGCCATGGACCTCCACTTCCTGTCCGGTCCATTTAAAAAGCACTGCCTCCAGCTTTCCCTGGATGGTATTGTCTGTATTCCCCTGTTTCTGCCAGCCGTCGTATCTGGAGCCGTCGTATTCCAGCGTCATCCTGATGTTCTTTTTCATGATCGTTTCCCTTCTGGTCCTGCCAGGTATCGTCTTATTGTATCAATTTTCCATTCAAATTGGAATACCTGGAACCAAATATTCCGCCTGCCAATATGATATCATAAGTGATCTTCTGTAAATATGGTATAAAAATGGGCGATCTGTCTTCACTTTTTCTTTTTACGGCCGCTCTCTGCGCCGATTCCTTTGCCGTCAGCTTTGTCTGCGGAACGGGAAAAATAAAGATCCCCAGGAGCTCTGCATGGATCCTGGCCTTCTGTCCGGCAGCGGTGCTGGCCGCGGCCTCTGTCCTGGGAACCGTCCTCCGGCCTCTGCTCCCGGAAGAGCTTCCCGTTTTTTTAAGCGCCAGCCTCCTCATGCTCCTGGGATTTTCCCGTTTTACAGCCAGCCCGGCCTCTGCCTCCGTACCCGGAAAAAGCGGTACAAAACAGCTCTCTGCTTCCGGCTCCTTTTTTCTGGCCATGGGGCTTTCCTCTGACAACGGAGCAGCAGGCCTGGGAGCCGGACTGGCCGGGGCCTCTCTGGCTGTCCTTTTCTTCCTTTCCCTGTTTCTCAGCTTCACCTCCGTCCGCCTGGGAGTCTTCCTGGGCAGGAAAAGCGCACTGGCCCTGGAAAACAGCCGCCAGCTCCCGGGATCCCGGTGTTCTCTGGATCTGTCCAGGACCGGAGGGCTGATCCTGATCCTTCTGGGGATCCTGAAGCTCTTATAATCCGGACCGTTCTTTCTCTGCCGTCCCCCGCGCTCCAGAGATCCGGCTGAGCCCCGCCAGAAGCTCATGGGCCGCCAGGGGTGCAGCTGCCAGAAACAGCAGCTCCCTCCATTCTGTTCCGGACAGGGCTGCCGTCTGGAACAAGGCCACCAGACGGCTGTTTTCCGTCACCAGCACCTGGAGGAGCACTCCCAGGGCCGCTGCTGCCAGCATCAGCCGGTTTTCCAGATGATTCATCCGGAACACCGACCGCCCCACGTCCCGCATCCCCACAGCATGAAAAAGCTGGGAAAGGCCCAGGACCGTAAAGGCATACGTCTGGCTCCGGGCCAGCACCGCCGGATCTCCAAGGACCAGGGACAGGCTTTCTGCCGTGATCCTTTTTCCCTCCGCCGCCAGGATCCCCACCGGCAGCCGCAGAAAGGCCGTAAGGCTGATCACCGCTATAAGGAATCCATAAAACAGCGTGCACGCCATCCCTCCCCTGGAAAACAGGCTCTCATCCTTTCCCCTGGGAGGCTCCTCCATCAGGGCGGGTCCGTCGTTTTTATCCGTTCCAAGGGCCAGGGCCGGCAGGGAATCGGTAATCAGGTTGATCCACAGGATATGACTGGCCTTTAGCGGCGACGGCAGGGAAAGGGCAATGGCCGTGAACATGGTCATGATCTCGCCGAAATTGGAGGACAGGAGAAAGATCACCGCCTTCTTTATGTTCTCATAGACGCCTCTTCCCTCCTCAATGGCCTTCTCGATGGTAGCAAAATTGTCGTCTGTGAGCACCATATCCGCCGCCTGCTTTGCCACATCTGTTCCGGTCTGCCCCATGGCGATCCCCACATCGGCTGCCTTTAAGGAGGGCGCGTCATTGACTCCGTCGCCGGTCATGGCCACGATGCTTCCATTCTCCTTCAGCGCCCGGACGATCCGCACCTTATGGTCCGGGGAGACCCGGGAAAAGACCGCCGCCGTTTCTGCCCGTTCCTTAAGGGCCGCGTCGTCCATCCGGTCCAGCTCCGCCCCGCTGATGCACTGGGTCCCATCCTCTGCGATCCCCAGCCGTCTGGCAATGGCCAGGGCTGTGTCCCTGTGATCCCCTGTGATCATCACCGTCCGCACATGGGCTCTCTTAAACATGGCCACCGCATGGGCGGCCTCCGGACGCGGAGGATCTGCCATGGCTGCCAGGCCCAGAAAGACCATGTCCTCCTCCTTCCTTCCGTCCCCATCACTCCTGGCCGCTCCCAGCACCCGGAGCCCCTGGCTGGAAAGCCATGAGATCCGGTCCTGGAGCCTTCTTCTGCTGCCGCCGATCAGAGGCCGTTCACCGCCGCCCGACAGATACCGGCTGCACCGTTCCAGGATCACATCCGGGGCTCCCTTCGTATAGGAAACAGTTCCTGTCTCTGTCCGGTGTACGGTGGTCATCCGCTTCCGCTCCGGATCAAAGGCCCGCTCTGCCGTCCTGGGAAGCTGCCGCTCCAGCTCTCCCTTTGTCCATGGCCCCTCCTTCTCTGCATATTCCAGAAGGGCCAGCTCCCCGGGATCGCCGATCCTTCCCTTTTTATTAAGCTCCGCGTCATTGCACAGGACAAAGGCCCTGAGAAGCTCCTCCTGGCACGGAGCCATGGCCCCCTTCCCGCGGCCCGGCCGTCTCCTCCTGCCGCTTACGCCTTCATCCAGGAGCTCTCCCGCGTCCAGGACCTCTTCCACCGTCATCCGGTTCATGGTCAGCGTCCCTGTCTTATCGGAGCAGACCACACTCACCGCCCCCAGAGTCTCCACCGACGGCAGCCGCCGCACGATGGTATGGACCCGGGCCATCCGGGACACGGACAGGGCCAGCACGATGGTCACCACCGCCGGAAGCCCCTCGGGCACCGCCGCCACTGCCAGGGAAATGGCCGTAATGAGCATCTCTCCCACATCCCGCTTCTGCCAGACGGCAAGACCGAAAAGGGCCGCACAGAGGGCCACTGCCAGAATGCTCAGAGCGCCTCCCAGATCCCCCAGCCGTTTCTGTAAGGGTGTGGCCTCCATGGGGGCCTCCCGGATCAGACGGGCGATCCTGCCGATCTCCGTGTCCATGCCGGTGGCCGTCACCATGCCCAGCCCCCTTCCAGCCGTCACATTGGAGGACATATAGGCCATGTTTTTCCTGTCTCCCACCGGAAGGCCGGCGGCCGCAGAAAAACCGGCGTCCTTGTGGACCGGCGCCGCCTCTCCCGTCAGGGCCGATTCCTCTGCCCGCAGACTTTCCGTCCATAAAAGCCTGAGATCCGCCGGCACCTGCCTCCCGGCGTCCAGCACCACCAGATCCCCAGGCACCAGCTCTGCCGCGTCGATCTCCTGGTCTGTCTGATCCCGGCGCACCACTGCCTTCAGACGGGTCATTTTTTTCAAGGCATCCAGGGCCCTTTTGGCCTTCCCCTCCTGGATCATCCCCACAGCCCCGTTTAAGGCCGCCACCGCCGCAATGATACAGGCGTCCCCGATCTCTCCCAGGAACACGGAAATGACTCCGGCCGCCGCCAGCACATAGATCAGAGGATCCATGAACTGGGACAGGAGACGGGAAAAAAAGCCGGGCTGCTCCGGCTCCTGCAGCCGGTTGGGTCCATACTGCTCCAGCCGTTTTCTGGCTTCCTCCGCCGAAAGACCTCCCGGATCCGTGGAATGAAGGAGCCGCCCGGTCTCCTCTGTGGTCTTTGTTTCAAAGGCCTCTGCCATAAAAAATCCCCTCCCGTCCTCATCTCTGCTTTTGCAGTGTATGAAAACGGAAGGGGAAATATGTGTCTTACTGGTAGATGGGGTATCTGCCACAGATCTCTGTCACAGACGCCCGGATCTCATCCGCCTTATTCTCGAAATCCGTGGCTGCCAGCCAGACGCAGCGGGCGATCTCATCCATGTCGCTCTCCACCAGGCCTCTGGAGGTGATGGCCGGGGTGCCGATGCGGACGCCGGAGGTAACGAACGGACTTCTGGGATCATTGGGGACCGTGTTCTTATTGAGGGTGATATAAACCTCGTCGCAGCGGTTCTGAAGCTCCTTGCCGGAAACATCCATGCCGCGCAGATCCACCAGCATCAGATGGTTGTCTGTACCGCCGGTCAGGATCTTAAAGCCCTGCTTCTTAAGGGCCTCTGCCAGGGCCTTGGCATTCTTTAATACCTGCTCCTGGTAGGTCTTAAACTCCGGCTTTAAGGCCTCGCCGAAGCAGATGGCCTTGGCCGCGATCACATGCTCTAAGGGGCCGCCCTGGCTTCCCGGGAAGATGGCCTTATTGAAATTGAACTTCTTATTGGCCTCCTCATTGGCTAAGATCATACCGCCTCTGGGACCGCGCAGGGTTTTATGGGTGGTGGTGGTCACCACGTTTGCATAGGGAATGGGGCTGGGATGGAGACCAGCTGCCACCAGACCGGCGATGTGTGCCATATCCACCATCAGATATGCGCCGCACCGGTCAGCGATCTCACGGAACCGCTTAAAGTCGATGGTCCGGCAGTAGGCGCTGGCTCCAGCAACGATCAGCTTCGGCTTTGCCTCCATGGCCTTCTTTTCCAGCTCGTCATAGTCGATATATCCCTCGTCGTTGACGCCGTAGGGAACGATATTAAAGTACATACCGGAGAAGTTCACCGGGCTTCCGTGGGTCAGATGGCCGCCGTGGTCTAAGTTCATGCCCATTACGGTATCGCCGGGCTTTAACATGGCGATGAACACAGCCATATTTGCCTGCGCGCCGGAATGAGGCTGTACGTTGGCATAATCACAGCCAAACAGCTTCTTTGCCCGCTCGATGGCCAGGTTTTCCACCACGTCCACGCACTCGCAGCCGCCGTAATACCGTTTTCCCGGATAGCCCTCTGCATACTTGTTGGTAAGGACCGTTCCCATGGCCGCCATCACGGCCTCAGAAACGATATTCTCTGACGCGATCAGCTCCAGATTCCGTCTCTGTCTCGCAAATTCGGCGTTGACTGCCGCACCCACTTCGCTGTCATGCTCCGCAATGAGTCTCATCAGTTCATTTACCATCCTGAATCCTCCTTATACATTATAAATCTGCCAGGCAGGGACCTCCTTTTCCATTTTCCGGCCCGCCTGTTCCCTATTATAAATGCGTCCGGCCCTTAACCGGCCGCCTTATAATTCCTGATCACCGCCTGGAGCGTCCGGTTTCCATTGTATTCGTTTATATCTGGATAATATACAATGTCGATCCGGTCCTTTCCGGCCAGCTCCCTCTGGATCGCGTCCCCGTCCCCGAATAAGAGGCCGTCCATGGAAAGCCCCGTATCTGTCACCAGCCCCAGCTTCACCACGTTCCGGTTTTTCCCCAGGACCCGGAGGCTGCGGATCATCAGTCCCTTCTGGGCAAACAGGGGCTTTTCATTCCCCTGGCCAAAGGGCTCCAGCCGCTTAAGCTCCTCCACCAGTCCCTCGGTCACATATTCCAGAGGCATGGGAACGTCGATCCATACCCGCGGGATAAAGTCCTCTTCGGTGAGGACCGCATTTTCATTGAGGCGCCTGCGGAATTCCGGAACGTCCTCTTCTTTTATGGAAAGCCCCGCCGCCATGGGATGGCCGCCGAACTTCGGCAGCAGCTCCCGGACCTTTGTCAGCTCCCGGAACATATGGTACGGCTCAATGGACCTTCCGGAGCCCTTCACCATGTCCCCGCTCCTTGTGAGCACAATGGAGGGCTTATGGAAATGCTCCCGCACCCGGCCTGCAATGATCCCCGCCAGGGATTCGTGGCAGTCCGGCAGAAAGATCACCAGTACCTTATCCTCCATATACTGTGTCTCCACCTGGGCGATGGCCTCGTCCTCTCCTTTTTTTGTCATGTCCTTCCGGATATCATTTAATTCCTTTAATTCCTCTGCCAGACGCTCTGCCTCTGCCTCGTCCTCCGACAGAAAAAGCCTGAGGGCCGCCTTGGCCGTCTGGAGCCGCCCGCCGGCATTTAAGCACGGGCCGATGACAAAGCCGATATGGTAGGCGCTTAAGTCTGTAATATCAAGCCCCGTCTTCTCCACCAGTTTTCTCAGTCCCAGGTTCCTGGTGCGGGCCATCTGCTTCAGCCCGTATTTTACCAGGATCCTGTTTTCATCCTGTAACCGCATCACGTCTCCCACAGTGGCAATGGCCGCAAATTCCAGGAGCTCCCTCCATTCCTCCCGGGGGACTCCCGACGCCTCATAGAGCTTTTCCACCAGCTTGTAGGCCACCACCGCTCCGCAGATCTCACGGAAGGGATACGTTTCTCCCTCCTGCTTGGGATCCACCACCACATCCGCCGGAGGAAGGACCTGTCTTTCCTCCTCCACCGGGACCTCATGATGATCTGTGACCACCACAGTCATTCCAAGCCCCTTTGCCAGAGCGATCTCCTTTGCTGCGGCAATGCCATTGTCACAGGTCACCAGAGTATCCACCCCATCGGCTGCCGCCTGGCGGATGATGGCCCCGTTGATCCCATATCCATCCCGGACCCGGTCCGGGATCTCATAATCGATGCGGGTGCTTCCAGCCGGCCCGGTTCCTTTACCCAGTTCCCTCTCTGCCCGTCTCAGGCCTGTTAAAAGAAGGTAGGAGGCGCAGATGCCGTCGATATCGTAATCCCCGATGATCCGGATCCGCTTTTCCTCCCGGAGCTTTTTTATGAGAACGTTCACAGCCTCTCCCATATTTTTCATGAGAGCTCCGTCATAAAGCCCGTCCAGTGTGCCGTAAAGGTACCGCTCCATGGCTTCCTTCGTCTCCATTCCCCGGTTCCTCATGATCCGCACGGATACGGGGCTGACGCCCAGCTCCTTTGCCAGTCCGTTAAAATCCGCACGTTTTGTCTGGACCATCCAGATTTCCTGTTTTTCTGTCTGTTTAAAATTTTGCACCGTTTTGTCTGAGCCATTCCCTTCTTGTCTTATAATCCGGTATCTCCTCTGCCACCACGGCCCAGAACGCCGGGCTGTGGTTCATCTCCACCCGGTGGGCCAGCTCGTGGACCACCAGATAGTCCAGTATTTCTTCCGGCATCAGTGCCAGCTTCCAGTTAAAATTCAAGTTTCCCTTGGCGCTGCAGCTGCCCCACCGGGTCTTCTGCTCCCGCACGGTGACCGTCCCGTAGGAAACGCCCATGCGCTCTGCAAAATACCGGCATTTCTTCAAAAGCAGCTCCTTTGCCAGCCGCTTCCCGGCTTCCCGTTCCCGGTCCGTATACGCAGGCCGCGCCGCGGCTCTTTCCCTGCATTCTGCGATCCGCTTCCGGATCCAATCCACATGAGCCTCCACAAAGCGGTCTGCCTCCTCCGGTCGGACCCCATAGGGGATCCGGACCGTCACTGTCCCATCTTCGGACACCTTAAGGGCCATGGTCTTTCTCCGGGCCCGGATCAGCCCATAGGACACGTGCTCTGTTTTTCTCTTCTGGATCTTCTCCACTGGATCCTCCGAATTTTTTCAATATTTATCAAAACCACACCATATATTCTATCACCATTGGCGTTTCCACGCAAGCAGACAGTTATATTTTTAGAACAAAAAAAAGACAGGTCGCTTATACAACCTGTCTTTCGTGCGCCAGAGAAGATTCGAACTCCCGACACTACGGTCCGTAGCCGTATGCTCTATC
>NZ_JAXXBR010000065.1:0-20427 GCF_037242085.1 Alitiscatomonas sp.
GCCGGTTCCACAGCAATGACCTTTACCTTAGGGTTCAGAAGCTTTGCCAGGGTGGAAACTCCTGTGCAGAGCCCTCCGCCGCCCACAGGAACCAGGATATAGTCCACGGTGGGAAGCTCCTTTATGATCTCCATGGCGATGCTTCCCTGGCCTGTGGCGATCTGAAGGTCATTGAAAGGATGAACGAAGGTATAGCCGTGCTCCTCGGCCAGCTCATATGCATGGGCACAGGCCTCGTCAAATACATTCCCGGACAGCACCACATCGGCTCCCAGGCTTTTTGTCCGGTTCACCTTGATCAGAGGGGTCGTCACCGGCATCACCACTGTGGCCTTTACGCCTGCCAGCCTGGCCGCATAGGCCACGCCCTGGGCATGGTTTCCCGCAGAGGCAGTGATCAGCCCCTTCTCCTTTTCCTGGTCTGAAAGCTGGCTGATCTTATAGTAAGCGCCCCGGACCTTATAAGCGCCGGTCCGCTGCATGTTTTCCGGCTTAAAATATACCTTGTTTCCAGACAGGCTTGAAAAGTATTCGCTGAAGATCAGCTTCGTTTCCTGGGTCACTTTTTCAACGATCTCCGACGCTTCCTCGAATTTTTCCAGTGTGAGCTCCTTCATTTCCATTGGCTTTATTCTCCTTTATTTCTGGTATCAGACTGAAACAGCGCGTTTACAAAATCCCCCGAGCTGAACTTCTGCAGATCGTCGATCTTCTCTCCCACTCCCACGTATTTCACCGGAATGCCCAGCTCCGACTGGATGGCAACGGCGATGCCGCCCTTGGCAGTTCCGTCCAGCTTGGTCAGGATGATGCCCGTGATGGGGGCGGCCTCCATGAACTGGCGCGCCTGTACCAGGGCATTCTGTCCGGTGGTGCCGTCAAGGACCACCAGGGTCTCACGGTATGCCTCCGGATACTCCTTATCAATGATCCGGTTGATCTTTTTCAGCTCTTCCATCAGATTTTTCTTATTGTGGAGACGGCCGGCGGTATCGCAGATCAGAACATCGGCATTCCTGGATTTTGCGGCGGCAATGGCATCATAGATCACGGCTGCCGGGTCCGATCCCTCCTTCTGGGCGATCAGATCCACGCCGGCCCGGTCAGCCCACTCGGAGAGCTGTTCGATGGCAGCGGCCCGGAAGGTATCGGCAGCCGCCAGGATCACCCGCTTTCCGTCGGACTTCAGCTGGTCGGCCAGTTTTCCGATGGAGGTGGTCTTTCCTACACCATTGACGCCGATCACCAGGACCACGGATTTCCTGTGTTCAAATTCATACGCGTTTTCGCCCAGGTCCATTTTTTTCCGGATGCTGTCGATGAGCACCTGGCGGCATTGGGACGGATCCTTGATGTGCTGTTCCTTCACGGCCTTTTTTAATTCCTCCAGCACAGACATGGTGGTCTGGATCCCCATATCTCCCATGATGAGAGTCTCCTCCAGCTCCTCATAAAAGTCCTCGTCTATGGCTGAAAAGCCGGAAAAGATCGAATCCATACCGGAAACGATGTTTTCTCTTGTTTTTGTAAGTCCGGCTACCAGACGGGAAAAAAATCCCTTTTTCTTCTCTTCCATGGATATCCTCCTACTATTTATCTAAATCGTTTTCGATCAGGCTTACAGATACCAGCGTGGAAACGCCTTTTTCCTGCATGGTGATCCCATAAAGCCGGTCTGCGGCCACCATGGTGCCGCGCCGGTGGGTGATGACGATGAACTGGGTGTGCTTTGTCAGTTTGTGCAGATATTTTGCGTACCGGTCCACGTTGGAGTCATCCAGGGCCGCCTCGATCTCGTCCAGAAGACAGAACGGGGAAGGCTTCAGGTTCTGGATCGCAAATAAGAGCGCAATGGCTGTCAGAGCCTTTTCTCCTCCGGACATCTGCATCATGTTCTGCAGCTTCTTTCCAGGGGGCTGTGAGATGATCTGGATCCCGGCCTCCAGGATGTCCTCGTCCTCCATCAGCTCCAGGGAGCCGTGGCCGCCGCCGAACAGCTCCTTAAATACCCGGTCAAACTCCGCACGGATCAGGGCAAACCGTTCTGTGAACTGGCGCCGCATGCCAGTGTCCAGCTCCTCGATGATCTGGTAAAGGGCCTCCTGGGCAGTGACCAGGTCCTGGTGCTGGGTCTTCATAAATTCATACCGTTCAGAAAGCTCCCGGTAATCCTCAATGGCGTTGACGTTGACATTTCCCAGGGCACGGATCCTGTTTTTCCTCTCAGTGATCTGATTTTTCATCTCTGGTACGGAAACCAGGCTGTCGTCTCTCAGCTCCTGGGCAGCGGTCCGCGTCAGCTCATACTCGCTCCACATATATTCCACGGAGGAGTCCCGTTTTTCTTCCTGCTTTTCTTTCTGTCCCTGCAGGCGGAACAGCTCCTTGTCCAGCCTGGAAAGCCGGTCAGAAAGGGCTTCCCTCCGGGCAAAGAAATCCTTTTGTCCAGCGCCCAGGGCTTCCTTTTCCTGTCTGGCCCCTTCGGCTTCCTTCATGAACGTTCCGGCCTCCTCCTGGACCGCACAGATCTGTTCTTTTATGGCTTCGATCTCCAGGAGCCGCTCCTTTACGGCCTGTTCGCTGTCTCCGGAGCCGGAGCCCAGGGCCTTTTGTTCAGCCAGGAGCCTTCCGGTCTCCTCCTCAAGACGGCTGAGGTTCTGGTCCAGGAACGAATCCTGCTGCTTCAGACCAGCGGCCTCCAGCTGGATCTGGGAAAGGGCCCTGGAGGCCTCTTCCCGCTGGTTTCTCGCCGCCTCAAGAAGCACTCCATCGGATGTGATCGCCTCGTTTCTGGCGGTATTTTCTGCCTCCAGTTCCTCCATGGATGCCAGGAGTCCGGCGATATTCCTTCGGATCTCACGCATCTGCTCCTCCAGCTGGCGGTTTTCCAGGTTCATGTCTGCGGAGGATTCTGTCAGCTCCTCCTTCTTCTGGTTCAGCTGCCGCAGGGACAGCTTTGCCGTATTCTGCTCCAGATACCGGGCCTGGAGAGAGGTCCGGATACTGGAAAGGCTGCTGTTCTTTTCCTCCAGGAGGGCTTCCTGGAAGACCAGCTCCTTCTGGATCCGGTCCACTGCCAGGAGAGCTTTTTTACAGGCCTCCTCCATTTCCTCCATCTCTCTTCTCCGTCCCAGGAGATTGCTGGAATTTTTAAAGGCGCCGCCGCTCATGGAGCCGCCGGGACTTAAAAGATCGCCCTCGGGCGTTACCATGCGGATGGAGTGACGGTATTTCCGGGCAATGGCAATGGCATGGTCCATATGATCCACCACCAGGACCCGCCCCAGGAGATACTGGACCAGTCCCTTATATTCATCCCTTGTTTTCACCAGATCGGCAGCTACGCCGATGGCTCCAGGCTCCTTAAGGGCCTGTGGCTCTGGAAATCCTCCGCGGCCGGAAACGGCGGTCAGGGGAAGGAAGGTGGCCCGTCCGTACCGGTTCTTTTTCAGATGACCGATCAGGATCTTGGCTGTCTCCTCGGAGTCAGTGACCACATTCTGGATGCTTCCTCCCAGGGCCGTTTCAATGGCCGTCTCGTATTCCTTCGGAACGTCCAGAAGGTCTGCCACGACTCCGTGGATCCCCCGGACACGGTCGCGGCATTCCATGACTCTCCGGATGCTGTTTCCATAGCCATCGTACCGCTCCGCCAGGTTCCTTAAGGATTCCAGGCGGGTATAGGAGGTGTGGTATTCCTGTTGGGCATTGTTGAGGTTTTTATTGAGGCGTGCGATCTGTCCGGCCGCCTCCTTTGCCTCCCCTTCCAGTATCTCGCCCTCTGTGACCAGGGTCTCGATGGCCTGGTTCACAGAGGCTAAGGCCTTTTCCTGCTCCTGGATCTGACCGTCCCAGGCCTCCTCGTCGGTCTTTACCTTGAGGAGCTTCTGGGCCACCTCTGAACGGCGCACCTGGACCTGCTCCAAAAGGGTATCGTACCGCTGCTTCTTTACAGAAAGACCGGAGCGTTCATTGAGCGCTCCGATCAACGCCGCTTTTCCGTCCTCAATGGATCTTTCAAGGCCGGATACACGGGAAGAGGCCTGCTCCAGCTGGTCTTCTCCCTCACGGAGCCGCTTCCCCATGGCCTCCACCTGGGCCTTAAGCTGCTGCTTTTCTTCCTGATGGCGGCCTCTGTCCCTTTCTTTTTCCTGAAGTTCTGATTCAATGGAAGCGATCCGGCTCCGGATATGCTCAGCGTTCATTTCCTCGGCACGGATCTGTTCATTGAGCACGCTGATCCGGCCCTCCAGGTTCCTGGCGTTCATCCGCGCCTCATTTCCCAGAGCCTGCTTTTCGGTGATGGTCTGGTCCAGGGCCGCGATGTTTTCAGCGATCCGGTCATACTCTTCCTTTAACTGCTCTGATTCCTGCCTGGATTCCTCCATATGGTTGCTTACGATCCGGCTCTTTTCCTCCAGCTCCCGTAAGGTCCGGTCCGTATCCTCCATTTCTGTCAGGAACAGGTTCACATCGAACCTCTTCATCTCCTCCCTGAGCCGGAGGTATTCCCTGGCTGATGCGGCCTGCTTTTCCAGAGGCCCCACCTGCTTTTCCAGTTCTCCCAGGATGTCGGAGACCCGGACCAGGTTCTGCTTTTCGTCCTCTAATTTTTTCTGGGCAATGGCCTTTCTCCGCTTGAACTTTACGATTCCGGCAGCCTCATCAAAAAGCTCCCTCCGTTCCTCCGGCCGGCCGCTTAAGATCTTATCGATCTGGCCCTGGCCGATGATGGAATAACCTTCCTTTCCGATCCCTGTGTCATAAAACAGCTCGTTGATATCCTTTAAGCGGCACGGGCTCCCATTGAGGAGGTACTCGCTCTCTCCAGACCGGTAGATCCGCCGGGAAACTGTGACCTGGTCAAAATCAATGGCCAGCTTGTGATCGGAGTTATCCAGAGTAATGGCCACATAGGCAAAGCCCTGGGGCTTCCTGGTCTCCGTGCCGGAGAAGATCACGTCCTGCATGGAAGCGCTTCTTAACTGCTTGACCTTCTGCTCTCCCAGGACCCAGCGGACTGCATCGGCCACATTGCTCTTTCCGCTGCCGTTGGGTCCCACGATCCCTGTGATGCCGTTATGAAATTCAAATACGATCTTATTGGCAAAGGATTTGAATCCCTGTACTTCTATGGTTTTTAAATACATACTGCACCTTTTCTACTGGTCTGTTTTTTTCAGCTGGCAGATCCCCCGGTAGGCGGCAAGCTGCTCTGCGGCCTTTTTCGTGCGGCCAGCGCCGCGGCCGATCTCGTGGGAACCGATCTTTGCACAGACCTCAAAGGTCTTATTGTGGTCCGGTCCCTCTTCCCTTATAAGCTCATAGGTCAGAGGATCCTTAAAATCCGCCTGTACGATCTCCTGTAAAATAGTTTTGCTATCGTAAAAGAGCTGTTTATGCTCAATATCGTTTAAAATAAAACGATGAATGAACTCTTTTGCGTTAGCAAGACCACCGTCCAGGTAAATGGCTCCGATCACCGCCTCCATGGCGTCGGAAACCACCGAAGGCCGCTTTCTTCCGCCGGTCATGTCCTCGCCCTTTCCAAGGATCAGATAGTCGCCCAGGGAAATGGCTTCGGCGCAGTAAGCCAGAGCCGGTTCGCATACCAGGCTGGCCCGGAGCTTCGTCATCTCGCCCTCCGGCATGTCCGGGTGGTTCAAAAACAGGAATTCGCTGCTGACCACCTCAAGGACCGCGTCTCCCAGAAATTCCAGGCGTTCGTTGCACCTTTTTTTATCCCAGTGGCGCTCATTGGCATAGGAGCTGTGGGTCAGGGCATGGGGAAGAAGGTGCTCGTTTTTAAAGGTATATCCGATGATCTCCTCCAGCATTTTCAATTTTTTATCCAAGAATGTTTCCTCCTTATAATGGAAAATGGAGCTGGAGCAAAAGAGTCGTATCTGAGTATCCCTTTTGCAGCAGCCCCTGATTTCCGGGATTTCCGGAAAGGTTTAATTTAATGCGTTTTTGATCTGCTCTACGGCGTCGCCTACGCTGACGATCTTTTCAGCAGCCTCTGTGGGGATCTCGATATCGAACTCCTCCTCAATGCCCATGATGATCTGGAATACATCCAGGGAGTCGGCTCCCAGGTCGTCCACGAAGGTGGTGTTCATTGTGATCTCGTCGGCATCAATATTTAACACCTCTGCAATGATCTGCTGTAATTTTTCAAATTCCATAAAAATTTCCATCCTCTCTGTTCTATTATATATTAATTTTAATTTTATGGCTCTTTTATATCCTCTTCCCTCGGGGACAGGCACTGGCCGATCTTTTCGCTGATGGCCTGCTCTTTAAAGGCAATACACTGGATAATAGAGTTCTTCACCTCATTGGCTTTGGAGCTTCCATGGGTCTTCACAACCAGGCCCTTAAGCCCCAGAAGGGGCGCTCCGCCATACTGGGAGGCGTCGAAGCTCTTTAAGGTGGATTTTAAAGCTGGCTTGATGAGAAGGGCGCCGATCTTTGACCGGAGGGAGGACATCATTCCTTTTTTGATCATGGAGATCATGGTGGCTCCCACGCCTTCATAAAGCTTTAAGATCACATTGCCCACAAAGGCCTCGCAGACGATCACATCGGCTCCTCCGTGGGGGATCTCCCGGGCTTCAATGCTTCCGATGAAGTTGATCCCCGGACATTCCTTAAGGAGCGGGAAGGTCTCCTTTACCAGGGCATTTCCCTTTTCCTCCTCTGCTCCGATGTTGACGATGGCCACCCGGGGCCGTTTTACGCCCATGACATGTTCCATATAAATGGAGCCCATCTGGGCAAACTGTACCAGGTGGGACGGTCTGGCGTCCACGTTGGCGCCGCAGTCAATAAGAAGGGAAAATCCCTTTTCCGTGGGGATCAGAGGAGCCAGCGGAGGCCGCTCTACACCTTTGATCCTACCCACGATCACCTGGCCGCCCACTAAAATGGCTCCGGAGCTTCCGGCAGAAACAAAGCCGTCGGCCTCTCCGCGCTTTACCAGGTTCATTCCCACCACAATGGAAGAATCCTTTTTCTTCCGGATGGCGTTGACCGGGGGTTCTCCAGTCTCAATGACCTCGGAGGCCGGGACGATCTCGATCTGTTCTTTTTTATAAGTATATTTTTCCAGCTCTTTTTTAATGATATCTTCCTGTCCGGTGAGACAGACTGTGATATCCGGCCGTTCAGAGACGGCCTCCACAGCGCCCTTTACAATCTCAGAAGGCGCATTGTCGCCGCCCATGGCGTCTACTGCAATCTTTATCATAGTATTGGCTCCCTGTCTAAATCTACCAATAATATACTAGATAGCTTGTATAAAATCAATAGGTTTTTTTGTACAAAAGCTCCGCGGTCTATATTTGTGAACATCTTTCCGGCCTGCACAGGCCCAGGATCCCACAATATTCTTGACACTTCCCGCAAGACTCCTTATAATCGAAAAAAAATCGAATCGCACGTTTAGGAGGAAAAAGCATGAATGGTGCAGCAGCAATGGTCCGGTGCCTTGAAGCAGAGGGGATCACCAGGATCTTCGGTTATCCGGGGGTGGCCATCGCCCCGTTCTATGAGGAGGTCTTTGCCTCCGGCTCCATCGAACACGTTCTGGTCCGCCAGGAACAGGCTGCCGGCCACGCAGCCAGCGGTTATGCAAGGATCGCCAGGAAACCGGCGGTCTGTGTCACCTCGTCCGGTCCAGGCGCCGCCAATCTGATCACGGCCCTGGCCACGGCCTATGCCGACAGCATCCCCATGGTGGCTATCACGGGGCAGGTAAACAGCAGTCTCCTGGGACGGGACGTGTTCCAGGAGGCTGATATGAGAGGTGCCACAGAATCCTTTGTTAAATACAGTTATCTGGTTAAGAACCCGGACGAGATCCCCAGGATCATGAAGGAGGCCTTTTATATCGCGTCCACAGGCCGAAAGGGCCCGGTCCTCATCGACATTCCCTGCGACGTACAGATGGCGTCATTAAAAAAGCCCTTCTCCTATCCCCAGGAGGTGAAGATCCGGGGCTATAAGCCCAGTACCCGCGGCAATGACCAGCAGATGAATAAGGTGATCGCAGCCATCCGGAAGGCTGAGCGGCCTCTGGTGTGTGCCGGAGGAGGAGTGATCCTGGGCAATGCGGAGGCGTGTCTCCGGCAGTTCTGCGAAAAAAACCAGATCCCGCTGGTGACCACGATGATGGGCATCGGCGTCCTTCCCAAGGCCCATCCCCTATATTTTGGAATGCTGGGGAACAACGGAAAGCCCTATGCCAACCGGGCCGTATCCGCCAGCGATCTTCTGATCATCGTGGGAGCCAGGATCGCGGACCGGGCCGTTCCCAGGCCCCAGCACCTGGAAAAACAGGTAAACATCATCCACATTGACATCGATACGGCTGAGATCGGGAAAAACCTCGGTCCCACGATCCCTCTGGTGGGGGATGCAGGGGAGATCTTCGAGCGTCTTCTGGAAGAGGATTTTTCCCTGGACATGGATCCCTGGATCCGGGAGCTTACAGAGATCAAGAAAAGCACCGTGGACCACCGGACCTTCAGCAGCCGTCTGGTGAATCCCAATCTCCTAGTGCAGCGTTTATCGGAAAAAATGGAAGCAGACGCCGTCTATGTGGCAGATGTGGGCCAGAACCAGCTCTGGTCTGCGGACAACTATGTGATGAAAAACGGACGGTTCCTTACCACAGGCGGCATGGGTACCATGGGCTACTCCATCCCGGCGGCCATTGGAGCCAAAATGTGCTGGCCAGAGGCCCAGGTGGTGGCGGTCTGCGGTGACGGCTCCTTCCAGATGTCCATGTACGAGCTGGGCACCATTGCCGTCAACCGGCTTCCCTTGAAGATCCTGGTGGTCCAGAATGAATTTCTGGGGCTGGTGCGGGAGCATCAGGAAAAGACCTATGACGGCCATTATTTCGGTGTGCAGCTGTACGATTATCCTCGTTATGATAAGATCGCAGAGGCATATGATATGGAATACTTTTCCTGTAACAGCAACGAAGATCTGGACCAGGTCCTGGACGGGTTTTTAGCCTGTGACCGCGCCTGCATCATGGTCTGCCGGGTCGACAGCGCCAATAACACCAAATAGGGAGGAACAACAGCATGAAAGGGATTTTTTCCGTACTGGTAGAAAATAAAGACGGCGTTCTGTCCCAGATCTCGGGACTTTTCGCCAGAAGGGCTTTTAACATCGACAGTCTGGCCGTGGGTGTGACGGAACGAAAGGATATTTCCAGTATGACTATCGTTTCCACAGGGGACCAGAGGACCATCGACCAGATCGAAAAGCATCTGAATAAAAAGCTGGATGTGATCAAGGTCCGCAGGCTGGAGGAGACAAAATGTGTTCTTCTGGAAATGATGCTCATGAAGGTCTCCTACTCCCAGACCAACCGGGCCTCCCTGATCGAGCTCTGCAGCGTCATGGGTGCAAAGATCGTCCATGTATCCGCTAAAAACATGGTCATCGAATTTCATGCCGCTCCCGACGAGGTGGAAAACTTCATCGAGCTGGCCAGGAGCTTCGGGATCCTGGAATTACAGAGGACAGGGGCCATCTGCATGTCCAGGGACCAGAGATAATAAAAGAAAAACCGCCGGATCCTTCCGACGGTTTTTCTATATCATAAAATTAATCTTCAACTTTAACGATTTCGCGCTTGTTGTAAGAACCGCATGCTTTGCAGACTCTGTGAGGCATCATTAATGCGCCGCATTTGCTGCACTTAACAAGGTTCGGAGCACTCATCTTCCAGTTTGCTCTACGGCTGTCTCTTCTTGCTTTAGAAGATTTGTTCTTTGGACAGATAGACATGGTTACACCTCCTTAAACTGTTTAAAAATATCCTGGATAACTGCCATCCGTGGATCAAGTGACCTGGTATCGCAGCCGCAAGTCCCATAATTGAGATTTGCTCCACATCTATTACAAATCCCTTTGCAATCTTCTTTGCACAGGACCTTCATAGGCAGGTTCAGTGAGAGTTCATTACATACCAGCCGGTCTGCATCCAGATTATAACCAGTCAGGTACGATTGTTCATCCAAATCCTTTACCCGGTCGTCATCGGAAGAACTCATATCCAGTTCCTGGTCAAAGTCTATTTCGCAGGTGTATTCCACCGGCTCCAGACATCTGGCACATGGAATCGTCAGCGTGACCTTCGTCCCGCCCGTTAAAGCCAGCTTCCTGTTTCCAAGATTCTTTACTGTAACGGTCACAGGCTCAGACGACGCCACCGGATATTTTCCGTCGGCTCCCTCATAGGATCTCATTTCCAGAGGGACTGTCCAGGTCCTCTCCTTACCTTCCAGAGTAAAAACTTCAGATAAATTAATCAGCATATTGTCTCTCCTAATACGCACTAAGTTATTATACCCATACAGGCACAATTTGTCAACAAGATTTTATGTTTTTTTCATATTGTTCCTGAAGAAATTTTCGGTCAATTTTCCCGCTGGCATTCCTGGGAAGGGGATCCAGATACACATACCGGCTGGGGAGCATATACCTGGGAAGCTGCTGCGACAGGCTGGAGGAAATAGTCTTCCTGTCCGTTTCCGTGCCGTCGTAAAAAAACAGGATCCTCTGCTTTTTCTGGTCATAGACACAGGCGCAGCTGGAGATCTCAGGGACCTTCCCGGCTGCGGCTTCGATCTCACCCAGTTCGATCCGGTACCCCAGATGCTTGATCTGGTAGTCCGCCCGTCCGCAGAATTCCAGCAGGCCGTCGGTTCCATACCGGACCAGATCCCCGGTCCGGTAGATCATCTCGCGGGCCGCCGGTTCCAGGGGATTTTGTATGAACTTCCTGGCCGTCTGTTCCGGATCCCGGTAATAGCCCGGCCCCACTGCAGCTCCCCGGATACAAAGCTCTCCTGTCTCTGCCATGCCCGGAAGGATCTCCCGGTCCATTTCATCCAGGACCAGGATCCCGGTCCCTCCGCAGGGGCCTCCGATCGGAAGGGTATCGGTCTCTGCATATTCCCGGTCCACCTCATAATAGCAGCACATGTACATTTCTGTGGAGCCATAGAGATTGATATAATGGGCCGACGGCACATGCTCCCTCCAGTAATTCAGCTGGCGCACCGGCATCACCTCCCCCACAAAGAACACATACCGGAGAAATTCCGGCAGGATCTCATCCAGGGCCCGGAGACTGGCGATGGTTCCCAGGGCAAACGGGACCCAGAATACCGTTGTCACGCGGTGCTGGTTTAAAAGCGGGATCAGCTTTGCAGGGAACGAAAAATAGCCGGCTGGGATGAAAAAGGAGCTGCAGCCGAACTTCAAGGGGCAGTAAAGGTCATGATCCGCCACCACAAAATGGAGCGGAGCCTGGTTTCCCAGTACGTCGTCCGGTCCCAGATCGAAACGGGATGCCAGCCATTCCAGGTTGTTAAGCACCGTCTGGTGGGTGCCCACAACACCTTTGGGCATACCAGTGGAGCCGCTGGTAAAAAGGATGTAAAGGGGATCTGAGGACTTGATACGGGCCCGCAGGGAGGCCAGAAGGGCCTCGTCGGCCGGACGGGCGGCCAGATCCTCCACAAGAAGGACCGGACAGTCCCCGCAGGCCTCCCGGGCTCTGGCCCCCATAGATCCGGAAGTCAGGACAGCCGCCGGTTCCAGGACCGAAAGGATCCGATCCATCCGCGCTTCTGGCATGGCCACATCCACAGGACAGTAGATGCAGCCGCCGCAGGAAACACCCAGGAGTGAAACAGCCATCCAGACACTTTTTTCCATAAAGACGGCCACAGGACGGCCTGGATTCTCTAAAGCGGCGATCCCGGTCCCGATGGAGGCAGCCAGGCGGCGGACCTCTGAAAACGTCATGGAACACGTTTCATCCTCATAGGCCTTCCGCTGGGGAAAGCGGGCAGCGGCTTCCTCCAACAGCGACGGTATATTCCTTTGTGCTCTTCCTTCCACGTTATTTTACCGGAACGAGGACGTATTCAATGGCGTCCACCGCTCCATTGGTCATATAGAAGGAAAGCTGGCAGTTTCCAAGGGTATAACGGAGGGTCCCGAAATCCTCCTTATAATTCTTACCGTAGGCCTTGATCACGTCCTCCTTTTTGGAGCCGGTCTGAACGCCCTCCTGGGTGGCCGCTGTGCCGGAGGTGCCTGCAATGTAAATGGACTCGACGCATTCCTTTCCGGATGCAGTGGAGGTGCCCAGTTCAAAATTATCATAGGTGTAGATCCTGGATTTTCCCTGATAGGCACAGCTGTCCTGCTCAAAGGTACTCTTCGCCTTGCCCAGGGCCTTTAAGATGGGGGCCGCCTCTGCGCCCATAGTGATCACAGTATCTCCTGTCTTAAATGCGTAGGACTCCTCCTTTTTTTCCTCAGCAGCTTCGGTCTTTGACCAGCCAAAGCCGTAAGAGGTGATGGGAGTGACTACCATGGACACTGCCAGGATGGCTGCGGTCAGGTATTTTCCAGACTTTCTCATAGTAAAAGACTTCCTTTCTTTTGTTTATTAAGCGGGGGATCACTGCCCCTGGTAAAATTGCTCTAAATAGCCGAGCCGGGAAAATTCCTCCTCCTGCTCTGCTTTCTTTTCATCATAAAAGCGGCATTTCTCTTCCCACCGGACTGCCAGAGCCTCTTCCTGGCGGCGGTCGGAAACGCCCGGGACCTTAAGAAGCTCCGGTCCCAGGAAACGGGCCACCTTTTCTGCGCCGTACACGTTCATGTGGATGCCTCCGTCATAGGTATCATGGGAAAAATCGATCCCAATGGCCTCTGGATCCTTCATGCAGTTTATGTACGTCAGGCCATGATCTGCGGCATACCGGGCGATCTGCTGGTCCCATTGGTCATACCAGGCCGGATACAGGGCCGGAGCCTTCATGAGGATCAGGGAGATGCCCTTTTCTTCACATAAAACCCGGATCTTTTCTAGATAGTCCCAGCACCGCGGATCGAAGGAATAATCAGACCGCCTCCTGGCGGCGGGAAACTCCCCTGCCGGCCGGATATCAGCCCTCATATAGTAGCCATTATGGGATACGGTCCCTCTGTCCAAGAAATAAGTAAAGTCCTCTTTTTCCAGCTCCTTCCATCTGGAATGGAAGCGTAAAAGCGGGAATATATATTCGATGACATGCTCGTCCTCCATTTTTGTGGCCTGTATGGCCTTCCATTTGGATGGGGACCACCGCATGCCGTCCAGGGTCATACGGTTGTAGCTTTCATTGTCCTGACTGAAATTCGTCATGGAAGACACCGAAAGCACCACCGCGCCCGGAACTTCATATTTAAGAGCATCCTCCAGAAGATAATAGGACTGGGCCATGAGCTGGTTTGCATTTCCACGGATATAGCTGGAAATTCCGAACTCCCTCCAGAGGACTGCCGGAGAGATATTCTCATAGGCTTCGCAGTTCCCCAGGATCAGAACATCATGGTCCGGTACTTCCTTATAATATTCTCCTGTGAGATTCCCTTCCACGACCATTCCCATATACTTGGGGACCAGAAGACGCTGGACAGCCCAGAGGACCAGAAGGGAGATGGCTGCGGCCAGAAGAACAAAAAGCGCATTTGATTTTTTCCTTTTCATGCCCTTCCTCCTAAAAACGATTATAGATAAACTGTCTGGCTTCGTATCCTCTGCCATAAACGCCGGTTACAAGGAGGATCAGAAACAGGACAAAGGAAAGACCATAGGAAACCGGCCAGGGGAGCCGGGAGAGCCGTTCCTTCAGCCCTTCATTTCCGCAGATCTGCCCGGCCAGGGCCATAAAAAGGATCCCCAGGCCCAGGATCATAAGATCCGGTGTGTCCATAAGCGTTCCATAGCCGCCCAACATAAGGGAAAGGAGCCCCTCACCTTTCAGAATCCCCAAAAGACGTGGAAATACCTCTGCGGCAGGATAGTAAATAAACATCCAGGGAAGACAGAATACAAAAAAGGTCCGTACCTTTTGAAAACACTGGTATCCGCGTCCGTCCGTAAAAGGGAAGCGGCTTTGGAGGCTTCGGAACAGGCCCGAAAGCTCCTGGGAAAGGAGCATGAAAACACAGTTTGCCAGTCCCCAGAGGACCCAGTTCCAGGAAGCCCCGTGCCAGATCCCTGTCACAGACCAGACTGTAAGGGAGGCCAGATAGACCGGCACTTTCCCGGCGGCCTTTTTCCCGGCCAGGCGGCCAGCAGCCGCAGAAAGCTTCCTGGCCGCCTGGCTGGTGGATACGGGGAAAAAGATATACTCCCGGAACCACTGCATCAGGGTCATATGCCACCGCCGCCAGAACTCTGCCAGGCTCCGGGATGAAAAGGGCCGGTCAAAGTTTTCCGGAAGGCGGATCCCAAACATTTCCGAAATACCAAGGATAATATCGATTCCTCCCGAAAAATCGGCGTAAAGCTGGATCACATGTCCGACGATCCCCAGTAAGACGTAAACGCCTCCATAAATTTCCGGGGATCCGGTGATCATGGATGCAGCAGGCCCGATCCGGTCTGCCACCACCAGCTTTTTAAAATATCCCCAGAGCACTCTCTGCCCTCCGGCTGCCAGCCGGTCCATGGAAAAGCGGTGGGGAGAATAAAGCTCCTCCTTCAGCCGGTCAAAGCGGCTGATGGGCCCCACGGTGAGCTGCGGGAAATAGAATACGAACAGTGCAGTCCGCAGAAGGCTTTTTTCCGGATCATATTTTCTCTGGTAAACATCGATCAGATACCCCATGGACTGGAAGGTATAATAGGAGATCCCCAGAGGAAGGACCCAGTCTGCGTACTCCATCTCACCGGAAATTCCGGCCAGGTGAAGGATCCCCTCCACATTGGAAAGCAGGAAATTTGTGTACTTTAAAACGGCCAGGATGCCGAAGTTCAGCAGAAGCCCAAGGATCAGGAAACGTTTCTGCCTGGCCTTCAACCTCTGGTTATACGCCTTTTTCTGCGTCCGGTCCGGCTGCTCTTTCTGTACCCAGTTCCGGTACTGGTCCGTCATGGAGCCGATCTTACGCGCCAGATACCAGACAGAGACCGAAGAAGCCGCAGGATAAAGGATCCACAGAGGGCCTGCAAAACCGTAAAACAGGATGCTGGCCGCTAAAAGGATCCGCCACTGGAACCGCCCTGGGACTATGTAATACAGAAGCAGGAGGACTGCACAGAAAAATCCAAACCCGTACGATACAAGAGCCATGATCAGCCGGCTCCTCCCAGCCTCTCGATCAGCGCCCAGATGCTTTCCGCTGAATTAAAATTGTCAGGAACGATCTCGCTGGAGGGGATGGAGATATCAAACGTGCTGTCGATCTCCGTCACCAGGCGTACCAGTTCAAAGGAGGTCAGGATATCGTCGTCCACCAGGGCCGTGCTGTTTTTGTAATCCTCTCCAGGTATAATGTCCTCCAGGATCTCATATAACTCTTCCATACTGTATCTCTCCCATCTATGTATTGGTTTTCCCGCCTGGAAGCCAGACGGCCGTACTCATATGATCCGTAACCGCTCAGCCATGCATTTTCCTGTTCGGAGCCTTGCACGGCTGAACGGTCACGCTTATTCCGGAGTTGCCGGATAAAGCCGGCGGTCAAAGGTGAAGCACCCGCCATGCTGTCTGGAATACTGTTCCATCTGATCATCGGTCCACAGGAAGAAATATCCTCCGGCCCGGCGCGGAGTCGCATCAAAATGATACCAGCTGCCGTCGATGTTCACCAGATTCCAGTAGTGATGGTTATCCGTAGACCGGACCACCTCGATGCCTGCGATCCCGGCCCGGCTTAAAAGCAGCTGGGATACAGAATAATAAGTAAAGCAGTCGCCCCGCCGCAGCCGGAGGCCCTGGTAAGCCTCCTGGACCCAGTCGCGGGTGGCTGAGGCTCCGCTGTAACGGATGTTTCCGCGTACCCAGTTATAAATGGCCTCTGCCTTCTGGCGCTGGTCCATGGCGTCATTTATGATCTCGGACAGGATCTGATCCGCCATCTGGTCGCAGGTACGGTGCAGCTCTGTCTTTTCGTTTTCCGGAGGGATCTCTGTGACCGCCTTGTAGGGCCAGTCCTCTCCTGGTATAAAATTCATGGATGGGGCAGAGGGACGCTGGGAAACCATGCTTCCCCTTCCCGTCTCATCAAAACGATAAAGGATGCCGTCGATCTCCTTTTCAGAATTTTTTAAAACCGTCTGGTCGTCATTGATATAGTAAAAATCATTCTTCCAGACCGTCAGCCCGCTGGCCTTCTGTCCCTGGCTGTCAAAGAAATAGTTTTCTCCGCCAATGGAAAAGGGGCCCGTTGCCAGATGGCCTTCTGAAAAATAATAGGAAGCATCGTCAATGGTACGCCATCCGTCCGTCACATAAGCCCCGCTGGGCTTCCGGTAGAGCCAGTGAACGCCGTCCCAGAGCCAGCCAATGTGATCCGTACCGGTATAGGTACTTTTTCCTTCGCCGTCAAATGAGTACCAGCCGTCCTCCAGATAGGATGTGCAGTCCGTAAACAGCCGTCCATCTGTGATCCCCAGATAGTACCGGATCCCATTCTCTTCATACCATCCGGTACGGGCGTATCCGTTCTCGTCAAAGCAATACCAGCTTCCGGTGTCAGACTGGAACCATCCCACAGGCCAGGTCCCATCCGCGTTCTGATACCAGAGTCCGGTCTCATCTTTAATAAACTGGCCTCCATAGGCCTCCATTCCAAGAAAAATGGAGAATGCTGCGGCCAGCAGACAGGCCCGTTTTTTCATTGATACTCCTCCTGTTTCATATGATCGGTCATAATTATTGTAAGCCCTGTGTCTTTTGGAGTCAATCCCAAAAAACTGCCCGCCGTGAATGCATCACGACGGGCAGATATAGGCCGGATCTGTTTTCCTTATACCAGAGCCAGAGTTTCTCTTGCGATTGCTAACTCCTCGTTGGTGGGGATCACCATAACCTGGACCTTGGAGTCCGGAGTGGAGATCACCACATCCTTGCCGCGGATGCTGTTGGCCTCGTCGTCGATCTTGATTCCCAGGTAGGAAAGGTGGTCGCAGATGGCCTTTCTTGTGGACTTGCCGTTTTCTCCAAGACCTGCGGTAAATGCGATCACATCAACGCCGTCCATAGCAGCAACGTAAGCACCGATGTACTTAACAACGCGGTAGTTGTATGCCTTTAAGGCCTTTTCAGCGCGGTCGTTTCCGGCAGCGGCAGCCTCTTCCAGGTCACGGAAGTCGCTGGATACTCCAGAAAGGCCCAGAACGCCAGATTTCTTATTGAGCACGTTCATAACGCCTGCAATATCCAGGTTCTCCTTCTTTGCGATGTATTCCATGATAGCCGGATCCATATCGCCGGAACGGGTTCCCATGATCAGTCCCTCAAGAGGAGTCAGACCCATGCTGGTATCAACGGATTTACCGTTCTTTACTGCAGAAAGGCTTGCGCCGTTGCCCAGGTGGCAAACGATGATCTTAAGGTCCTCATAGGGCTTTCCAGCTACTTCAGCAGCCTTTTTGGATACGAAGCTGTGGGAGGTTCCGTGGAAGCCGTATCTTCTTACCTTGTAGTTCTCATAGTACTCGTAGGGAAGGCCGTAAAGATAAGCCTCCTCCGGCATTGTCTGATGGAAAGCGGTATCGAATACTGCTACCATGGGAACGCCCGGCATTAACTCCTGGCATGCACGAATACCGATCAGGTTTGCCGGGTTGTGGAGCGGAGCCAGATCGTTGCACTCTTCGATGGCCTTGATGGCGTCCTCTGTGAGCAGCGTGGAGGAGGTGAATTTCTCTCCGCCATGAACCACACGGTGGCCCACAGCTCCAACCTCTTTTAAGCTCTTGATCACGCCGTTCTTCTCATTAGTAAGGGCATCCAGTACCAGCTGGATCGCCTGGGTATGGGTCGGCATGGGGGAAACGGTAACTTCCTTGTCTCCGCCGGCCGGCTGGTAAGTGATCTGGCTGCCTTCGATCCCGATTCTCTCGCAGAGGCCCTTTGCAAGGACTGCCTCTGTATCAGAGTTGATGAGCTGGTACTTTAAAGAAGAGCTTCCGCAGTTGATAACTAAAATATTCATTTCCATAAACTCCTTTTCCTGTTTCCGATTGGTTTATTTTGCCATCTGGGCCTGTACGGCAGTCAGGGCTACCACGCCTACGATATCCTCGGCAGAGCAGCCGCGGGATAAGTCGTTGACCGGTTTTGCGATACCCTGGAGCATGGGGCCGTAAGCCTCAGCCTTTGCCAGTCTCTGCACCAGCTTATAGCCGATATTTCCACAGTCCAGGTTAGGGAAGATCAGCACGTTGGCCTGTCCGGCAACCTTGCTGTCTTTTGCTTTGGATTTTGCAACAGACGGAACGATCGCTGCATCCAGCTGGAGCTCTCCGTCTAAGTTTAATTCCGGATACTTCTCATGGGCAATGCTTACAGCCGCCGTTACCTTATCCACCAGAGCGTGCTTGGCGCTGCCTTTGGTGGAATGGGACAGCATTGCGATCTTCGGCTCCTCGCCGGTAAGGGCACGGAAGCTGTCGGAGCTGCTGTTGGCGATGGCTGCCAGTTCCTCAGAGGTGGGATCCTGGTTTAAGCCGCAGTCTGCAAACAGGAAGGTGCCGTTGGCGCCGTATTCGCAGTTGGGAACGTCCATGATGAAGAAACCGGAAACGAGCTCGGTTCCAGGAGCCGTTTTAAGGATCTGGAGAGCCGGTCTTAAGGTATCAGCGGTTGCGTGGCATGCACCGGCTACAAGACCATCTGCATCGCCTTCCTTTACCATCATAACGCCGTAGGTAATAAGATCGCTCTTTAAGGTGGCAGTGGCCTTTTCCAGGGTCATGCCCTTTTTCTCTCTCAGCTTAAACAGAGTTTCAGCATAGTGGTCAAATTTCGGATCTGTTTCCGGATCCACGATCTTTACGCCTTCAATATCAGCGTTCAGCGCTGCTGCGTCTTTTTTAATGGTTTCTGCATTACCAACGAGGATCAGGTCGGCAGTTCCCTCTTTTAAGATCTGGGCGGCAGCGGTCAGAGTTCTCTGGTCTTCGCTTTCCGGCAGAACGATGGTCTTTCTGTTCTGTCTGGCCTTTTCTTTCATAAGATCAATGAATGCCATGATAATTACTCCCTTCTGGTTTCCATAGTATTTTTATCATACCTGTTTCTATTATATCGCACACAAATTGGCGATACAAGTTCGTTTTTCCAAAATTTTGCACTTTTTTCAATACGTTTTGTTAAAAAAAAGACGGGCAGAAGGAATCTCCCTTCCGCCCATGCCTTTACACAGTCTCTTTTCTTCTATTTATTTAAATTTTCTCGTAATCTTCCACATCGATCACAAAGATCGTAGCGCCGCCCACTTCCACGTTCATCGGCATTGTGGCACAGTTCATCATTGCAGAGCCGGAGATATACGGCATATTGATGGTGATCTTCTGTCTTGCGCCGCATTCCTTTTTGATCGTTTCGATGGCTTCTTTTACACGCTCCTCTTCGGTACCGATCATCAGAGTCGTATTGCCTTTCCGTAAGAAGCCGCCGGTGGATGAAAGCTTTGTGATACTGAAACGTTTCTGGGTCAGGGCGTTGACCACTTCATCCTCATTATCATATCGTATAATAGCGAAAATCAGTTTCATAGGATCAGTCCTTTCTTTTCTGGATTTTCTCTAGTATAGCACAGTTTTTGTCAAAAAACAAATGAATATTTCATTAATTTCATATCAATTTCCCGGGATTTTTCCAGTTGATTTCCCTGGGCTTGTATGATAAGGTAACAAAAAACGTGTGAGGTCAGATAAATGAAAACAGCAGCCGTCATTGCAGAATACAATCCGTTCCACAACGGCCACAGCCGCCATCTCAAAAAAGCAAGGGCCCTTACGGGGGCGGATTTTGTCATGGCAGTCATGAGCGGGGACTTTGTCCAGCGGGGCGCTCCGGCGGTCTTCCATAAATATATGCGCACCAGGATGGCCCTTCTTTCCGGGGCGGACCTGGTGCTGGAAATGCCAATCTTCGGGTCGGTGGCCAGTGCAGAGGATTTTGCCTCCTGCGGCGTCTCCATGGCCGCCAGGACCGGAGCGGCGGATTTTCTCTCCTTTGGCAGCGAATCCGGGGACCTTAAGCTCCTGGAACGCCAGGCCGCCCTTTACGAGGCGGAAACACCGGAGGTCTCTGCGCGTATCCGGGAGGGGTTAAAGCGGGGGCTTTCCTGGCCAAGGGCCAGGGAGGAGGCCTTCCTCCATACAAACGCTCCAGTCCCTGTTTCCCCCAACGATATCCTGGCCTGCGAATACCTGCGGGCCATCAAAAGCCATGGCTCCTCCATGCTCCCGGTCCCGGTGGAACGGAATGACGGGGGCTATCACAGCAGCGGGAGAAAAGGAAGCTTTGCCTCTGCCACTGCCATCCGGAAGGCTCTGGCAGAAAATGACCTGGATTTTTTAACTGAGGTGGTGCCGGA
>NZ_JAXXBR010000048.1:0-20170 GCF_037242085.1 Alitiscatomonas sp.
AGCTGAACCGGATCGTCATGGATATCGACGACCAGGCGTTTATGATCGTAAGCCAGGTGGGAGAGGTCCGCGGCCGCGGATTTACGCTGACAAAAAAATATGAATAGGAAAAGGGACCGGAAGTCTGGGTGTTCCGGGCCTGCTTAAGATGATTAACTAAAAAGGGGAGACGGCAAAAGAAAAGTAACTTGTTGCCGCCTCTTTTTTTACGTTGTATTGTTTTCCCGGAAATGGCAAAAATACCTTGAATTTTGCAGAGAATGCGGTTATTATTACACTAGGCAGAAATTCGATTTTCGTCAAATTTTAATAATGGAGGACAGCAAAATGACTAAATCAGCACAAACGTCAGCAATGAGAAGAATCAATGAATTGCTTGATGACAACAGCTTTGTTGAAGTCGGCGCCTATATGACTGCCAGAAGCACTGACTTTAACATGCAGGCTCAGGAAACTCCGGCCGACGGCGTGGTTACCGGCTACGGTACCGTTGAGGGAGCCCTTGTGTATGTGTACAGCCAGGATGCAGCCGTTATGGGCGGCTCCGTGGGTGAGATGCATGCAAAAAAGATCGAGAATCTCTATGGCATGGCCATGAAGATGGGCGCTCCGGTGGTAGGCCTGATCGATTGTGCAGGCTTAAGGCTTCAGGAAGGTCTGGACGCATTAAACGGGTTCGGAAGACTGTACGGATGCCAGACCCTGGCTTCCGGCGTGATCCCGCAGATCCAGGCAGTGTTCGGAAACTGCGGCGGCGGTATGGCAGTGGCTTCTGCAATGGCTGACTTCACCTTCATGGAAGATAAGGCAAAGTTATTTGTCAACGCTCCCAATGCCATCGCTGAGAACGATACAGATACATCCAGCGCAAAGTTCCAGAGCGAGGAAGCCGGCAACGTGTGCATGACAGGGACCGAGGAGGACATCCTGGCACAGATCCATACGCTGATCTCCGTACTTCCGGCCAACAACGAAGACGATATGTCCTATGATGAGTGCGCCGACGACCTGAACCGGATGTGTGAGGGCCTGGAGAATTGTGTGGGAGATACAGCCCTTGCTCTGGCCATGATCTCTGATGACAGCTTCTATATGGAACTTAAGAAGGAATATGCTCCCAGCATGGTGACTGCGTTCATCCGCTTAAACGGCACCACCGTGGGCTGTGTGGCCAACCGCACAGAGAGTTATGAGGAGGGAGAAAAAACAGCAGAGTACGAGACAGGCCTGACAGCCAGAGGCTGTGAAAAAGCCGCAGATTTCGTGAATTTCTGCGATGCCTTCAATATCCCGGTACTTACAATGGTGAACGTAAACGGATATAACAGCTGCAAATGCACAGAAAAGAAGATCGCCAAGGCGGCTGCCCGTCTGGCCCATGCCTTTGCAAACGCAGATGTGCCCAAGGTGACAGTGATCGCCGGACAGGCATTCGGTACTGCCGGACTTGTTATGAACAGTAAATCCATTGGCTCCGATATCGTTTACGCATGGAAGAATGCTTCCATTGGCATGATGGAGGCCGTTCCGGCTGTGAAGATCATGTATGCAGAGGAGATCTCTGGATCTGACAATGCGGCTGCCTTGATCAGCGAAAAGGCTGCCCAGTACAGCGAGCTGCAGGCCAGCGCCATGGCTGCGGCCAGAAGAGGCTATGTGGATGACATCATCGATGCGGCTGATACAAGAAAACGCGTGATCGCAGCAATGGAAATGCTGTTCACAAAGAGAGAGGATCGTCCGGCCAAAAAGCACGGTACGGTCTAAGGCGAGGTGGCAGATATATGAAACAGAATATTAAAAGAATCTGGCTTGCCCTCTGTATGGCAGTATGCCTGTTCGCCCTTTCTGCCTGCTCCAGCGCAGAAGCGGATACGGCAGAGGAGATGGACCCGTCTCTGGTGATGACGCTCCAGCAGGGCACCCAGCAGTATCTGGATCTGTTTGCCGCAATGGGAGACGAGGATCTGGATAATGCTCTGGCTGCCAGTGAAAAGAACAAGGATACAGTAATGCAGAGCGCCCTGAATTCCTGGAAGTCCGTAAAGGGCGACCTGGGAGCGCTGGTTTCCAGCGAGGCGGCAGAGGTTGAAATTGTGGACGACGGCTATGTGGCCAGGATCCCGGCGGTATTTGAAAAAAGAAACGCAGAGTTTTCTGTAATCGTGGATGAGGATCTTGCAAATATCACTTCCATTACGATCTCTCCGGAATATACCACTGGAGAAAAGCTTTCCAAGGCTGGTATGAATACCCTTATGGGCATGGGAGTCGTATTCCTGGTTCTGATCTTCATCAGCTGGCTCATCAGCATGTTCAAGTACATCAGCGTATTTGAAGCAAAGATGAAGCAGAAGAAGGCTCCGGCCCCGTCAGCAGCTCCGGCAGCGGTTCCCGCCCCGGCTCCGGCAGCAGCCCCGGCTCCGGCAGCAGCCCCGGCTGAGGAGGCCTGTGACGATACGGAGCTGGTATCCGTGATCGCTGCAGCCATCGCGGCTTCCGAAGGCAGAGAGTCTGCCGACGGCCTTATTGTTCGTTCCATTAAGCGTGTTCCCAACAGGAACTGGAAATAACCCATCATCAGGAGGAAATGAAAATGAAAAATTATACCATCACAGTTAATGGCAATGTATATGAAGTAACCGTAGAAGAAGGCTTCACAGGAAAGGCAGCAGCTCCGAAAGCAGCGGCTCCCGTACAGGCACCCAAGGCCGCTCCGGCTCCGGCAGCAGCCCCGGCCCCGGCAGCAGCCCCGGCTCCTGCGGCAGCTCCCGCTGGTGCAGCAGGAAGCGTTGCAGTGACAGCTCCCATGCCCGGAAAGATCCTTGGCGTGAAGGCGTCCGCAGGCCAGGCAGTGAAAAAAGGCCAGGTGATCGTGATCCTCGAGGCCATGAAGATGGAAAACGAGATTGTAGCACCCCAGGACGGCACCGTAGCTACCATCAATGTGGCTGTTGGTGATTCTGTTGAGCCGGGCGCAACTCTGGCTACATTAAACTAATCGTCTGCTGACTGCAGATTCCATATGGAGGGATTAAAATGGAATATATTCAAAGTACACTTTTGAATCTTGTCCAGCAGACAGCATTCTTAAATCTGACATTCGGCAACATGATCATGATCTTTGTGGCATTTATCTTCCTTTACCTTGCCATTAAAAAAGGTTTTGAGCCTCTGCTGCTTGTCCCGATTTCCTTTGGTATGCTGCTCGTGAATATCTATCCGGATATCATGCTGAGCATTGAGGATTCATCCAATGGCGTTGGAGGACTTCTCCATTACTTCTATTTGCTGGATGAGTGGAGCATCCTCCCGTCCCTGATCTTCATGGGCGTAGGCGCTATGACTGACTTCGGACCACTGATCGCGAACCCCAAGAGCTTCCTTCTGGGCGCGGCCGCACAGTTCGGTATTTATGCTGCTTACTTCCTTGCGATCTTCATGGGCTTCAACGACAAGGCAGCTGCTGCCATCTCCATCATCGGCGGCGCTGACGGTCCTACCTCTATCTTCCTGGCCGGCAAGCTGGGACAGACGGAATTCATGGGCCCTATTGCCGTTGCCGCTTACTCCTACATGGCCCTGGTACCCATCATCCAGCCGCCGATCATGAAGCTTCTGACCACAGAAGAGGAGAGAAAGATCAAGATGGAGCAGCTCCGTCCGGTGTCCAAGCTGGAGAAGATCCTGTTCCCCATCATCGTTACTGTTGTTGTGTGTCTGATCTTACCGACGACCGCACCGTTGGTTGGTATGCTGATGGTCGGCAACCTGTTCCGTGAGTCTGGCGTTGTAAAGCAGCTTCAGGAGACTGCCTCCAACGCCCTCATGTATATCGTAGTTATCGTTCTGGGTCTTTCCGTGGGAGCAACTACCAGCGCCGAGGCGTTCTTAAAGATGACCACGATTAAGATCGTTATCCTGGGTCTGGTAGCCTTCGCCTTTGGTACGGCCGCAGGCGTGATCTTCGGTAAGATCATGTGTAAGGTGACCGGAGGAAAGGTAAATCCGCTGATCGGTTCTGCCGGTGTATCCGCAGTTCCCATGGCGGCCCGTGTATCCCAGAAGGTTGGTTCTGAGGCAGATCCCACCAACTTCCTTCTGATGCACGCCATGGGCCCCAACGTGGCAGGCGTGATCGGTACCGCCGTAGCCGCCGGCACATTCATGGCTATTTTCGGAATACAGTAAAGGGCGGCGTAAGCCGCCCGCTACGCAAACGTAGCGCAGCGGAGTTCGCGTTTTCCCGTTTGGCGGCGTAAGCCGCCCGCTACGCAAACGTAGCGCAGCGGAGTTCGCGTTTTCCCGTTTGGCGGCGTAAGCCGCCCGCTACGCAAACGTAGCGCAGCGGAGTTCGCGTTTCCCGTCTTACGGGCGGGGCCGCCCTCCGCTGGGTCAGACTCTTCGCGTTTTCCCGTTCGGCGGCGTAAGCCGCCTATGGAAGGTTTTCACTTGATAATTTTCAGGAGGTAAAAATAAAATGGCAGAAGTTCAGAAAAAGCCGGTAAAGATCGTTGAGACTGTTCTTCGTGACGCTCACCAGTCCTTACTTGCCACAAGAATGTCCACAGACCAGATGCTTCCCATCGTTGATAAGATGGATAAGGTCGGCTACTATGCAGTGGAATGCTGGGGCGGCGCCACCTTTGACGCAAGCCTTCGTTTCTTAAAAGAAGATCCCTGGGAGAGACTGAGAAAGTTAAGGGACGGCTTTAAGAATACAAAGCTCCAGATGCTGTTCCGCGGACAGAATATTTTAGGTTATAACCATTATGCAGATGATGTGGTAGAGTATTTCGTACAGAAATCCATTGCCAACGGTATCGATATCATCCGTATCTTCGACTGCTTAAACGATATCAGAAACCTGGAAACAGCTGTAAAGGCTACCAACAAGGAAAAGGGCCATGCCCAGATCGCTTTAAGCTATACCCTTGGCGACGCCTATACTCTGGATTACTGGAAGAACATTGCCCGCGAGATCGAGGAAATGGGTGCAGATTCCTTGTGTATCAAGGATATGGCCGGACTTCTGACTCCGTATAAGGCAGCAGAGCTGGTACAGGCCTTAAAGGAAGGAACAAAGCTTCCCATCGACCTGCATACCCACTACACCTCCGGCGTTGCTTCCATGACTTACTTAAAGGCTGTGGAAGCAGGCTGCGATATCATCGACTGTGCAATGTCCCCGCTGGCTCTTGGTACTTCCCAGCCTGCTACGGAGGTTATGGTTGAGACCTTCCGCGGCACTCCCTATGATACCGGATATGACCAGAACCTTTTAGCTGAGATCGCCGACTACTTTACACCGATCCGTGAAGAGGCTTTAAAGAGCGGCCTTTTAAACCCGAAGGTACTGGGCGTAAACATCAAGACTCTTCAGTACCAGGTACCGGGCGGAATGCTTTCCAACCTGGTGAGCCAGTTAAAGGAAGCTGGACAGGAAGACAAGTACCGCGCAGTTCTGGAGGAGATCCCGAGAGTAAGAAAAGACTTCGGCGAGCCGCCGTTGGTTACTCCGTCTTCCCAGATCGTAGGTACCCAGGCTGTTATGAACGTACTGGCAGGCGAGCGGTACAAGATGGTTCCCAAGGAGTCCAAGAAGATCATGATGGGCGAATTTGGCCAGACTGTAAAGCCGTTCAACAAGGAAGTACAGAAAAAGATCATCGGCGATGCGACACCCATCACCTGCCGTCCGGCCGATCTGATCCCGCCGCAGCTTCCTAAGTTCGAGAAGGAATGTGCCCAGTGGAAGCAGCAGGATGAGGATGTTTTATCTTATGCCCTGTTCCCGGCCGTGGCCAAGGACTTCTTCGAGTACCGTGAAGCCCAGCAGACCGGCGTGGATCCGAAAAAGGCAGATAAGGAAAACAAGGTATATCCCGTCTAGTCCATAGACAGATCCGGCGGGGAGCGTTTGCTTCCCTCTGGAAAAGGCCCTCCGGCCCGTGCAGAAGCACTGTCCGGAGGGTTTTTGTATGTACGCGGACAGCGGACCAAAGTCCGTCCGGCACAGGACCCGGCGCCTGTGCCTTTCCATATCCGTGTTTTCTTAAGAAAACCTTACAAATTCCCCGTAAAACCGCGGCAAAAATATGAAGTTTCCTTCCTGAGGTTGACAGGAAACTCCCTTTGTCATTATAATAACGTATAGTGTCATTTTTAGACAGAACTGGAAAATGGCAGAATAGAAAAATGACCATAAAGAAAGAGAGAAGAAGGATGAAAAAAAGAGGGAGACGGATCCTGGCGGCTCTGACGGCTGTGCTTTTACTGGCTGAATCCGTGAGCGGCACAGGGATCATTGCAGACTATCCCGGAACGATATACGCAGAGACACAGAGATCGGCCATAGTAAATGCAACCACACTGAATGTAAGAAGCGGCCCGGGCACAGGAAATTCCGTTGTAAGGAAGCTGTCCTACGGAGCCCCTGTGACTGTGGTGGGACAAGAGACAGCTTCTGACGGTGTACTCTGGTATAAGCTTCAGTTTACGGCTGGAGGGAAGAGTATGGAGGGCTATGCTTCCTCCGAATACATAAAATTTCCGGTTTCCTACACCACGGACCCCCAGTTCGAGGCGTATATGACCAGTCAGGGCTTTCCGGAAAGCTATAAGGAATCCTTACGTGTCCTTCATGCTGAATTCCCGTCCTGGGTATTCCAGGTGCAGAATACGGGCCTGGACTGGAACGACGCCGTCAATAATGAGAGCATCGTAGGAGCCAATCTGGTTTCCACCAACAGCCTGTCCTCCTGGAAGTCTACGGAATATGGAGCGTATGACTGGAATACGGGGAAATGGACCGGTTTTGACGGACCCAGCTGGGTAGCGGCTTCCAGGGATATTGTCAGCTATTATATGGATCCCAGGAATTTTTTAAATGAGATCTATGTATTCCAGTTCCTGCTGCAGTCCTACGATGGGGCCCACCAGACGCGGGAGGGGCTTCAGAGTCTGGTTTCGGGTACGTTCCTGGAAAAATCCACAGGCCAGGGAGACGGAAATACTCCATCGGCACAGGAAGGTCAGAATAACCAGCAGGATTCCGGGCAGAATGGAAGTGACGGGGGCGGGACTCCCCTTCCTCCCGGACAGAATTATGGCCCTGGAATGGACATGGGGAGCAGTGGAAATATTTCCCAGAACGCACCGTCCGGAGACACCGCCCAGAGCTCGCCCCAGGGAGTGGGAGGCCAGAAGCCGGATGTGAGCCTGGAAGGTCCTTCTGCGGTGGTCAGTGCCAGGGAAACCCAGGTCCTGGCCCTTCCCAACGTGGAATATGGCCCTGGAATGGACGCTTCTGTGATCACAGGAGACAGCACAGGTGCATCAGAAACGTCGCCGGTGCCGTCGGGCCAGAGCTATGTGGATATCATTATGAATGCAGGAGCCCAGTCCGGTGTGAATCCCTATGTTCTGGGAGCCATGATCCTCCAGGAGCAGGCCAATGGCACTTCCGGCAGCATCTCGGGAACCACTGCCGGCTACCAGGGGATCTATAATTTCTTTAATATCGGGGCATACCAGACGGATTCCATGTCCGCTGTCACCAGAGGCCTGTGGTACGCGTCCCAGGCAGGAAATTATGGACGGCCCTGGAATTCCATCGAGAAGTCTATCCTGGGAGGAGCTCTTTATTATGGAGAGAATTTTGTTTCCCAGGGACAGGATACATTTTATCTGAAAAAATTCAATGTACAGGGCAGTAATCTTTATAAGCACCAGTACATGACCAATGTGGAGGGAGCCGCCGGAGAAGGGGCCAAGCTCTCCAGAGCATACACAGATGCAATGAAAAAGGAGCCCCTGGTATTTAAGATCCCGGTATTCAACAATATGCCTGAGGCGGCCTGCCCCAAACCTGAGACAACTGGAAGTCCCAACAATAAGCTGGCTTCTCTGGAGGTGGAGGGGTATTCCCTTACTCCTACCTTTAATAAGGACACAGAAAGCTACGACGTGATCGTAAATCCGTCGGTGGGACAGATCTCAGTGAAGGCCGGGACCATCGATTCCAAAGCGTCTGTTTCCGGCACTGGGACCATAAGCCTGCAAAGCGGGAATAATACGGTCTCGATAGAGGTAAAGGCAGAAAACGGCAGCGTCCGCACATACAGGCTCAATGTGGTACGCCAGTCGGATGCTCCGGTGGCCAATGTGCCGTCGGGCGGAGAAAGCGCCCAGAGCAGCGGAGGAAATACGTCCGGACCTGGAAGTACAGGGAACGTTGTGATCATCCGGCCATCGGGCCAGGGAAATTCCCCCGAAAGCCAGAGCGCGGATGTGGTCATCGGCGTTTCCCCTTCATAAGGACGCCCATGGACCGGGGAAACCGGATAAAGTAAGGAGAATATAAGATATGAACAGGATAATAAAGAAAATGACAGTGGTATTCCTGTCTCTGGCGATCACGCTTCTGGCGTTTCCGGCAGGGATCCTGACTGCCTATGCGGGGGCTGGAAAGATCACCTTTTCCGATCCGACGGCATCAGTGGGAAATCAGGTATCTGTCACCATGAAGATCGCCTCTTCGGATGGCACGGCTCTCAATAAAGCAGATGTGATGCTGGAATACGATGCCCAGTCCCTGGAATTCCTAAGCGGGACCAGCGCCAACGGCGGGGCGGGGAATGTCCGTGTGGTTGGGGATGCGGAGGCAGCCAGCCAGACGACCTTCAGCTTTACGCTGAAGTTTAAGGCCCTGAAGGCCGGGACCTCGTCTATCACCGTTAAATCCCAGGAGGTATACGATGCCAATGGGCAGGCAGTGACCATTTCCCATACGGGTAATTCTGCTGTAAAGGTCAGCGGAGGCTCCGACGCTTCCCAGGACGCTTCCCTGGGATCCCTGACTGTTTCACCAGGGACCCTGAGTCCGGAATTTTCAGCAGAGGTGACGGAGTACACGGCTGCCGTTCCGGCGGATGTGGAAAAGATCACGGTCAGTGCTCCGGCCAATGACGGGAAAGCAAACGTATCTGTGGAGGGAGCTGAAGATCTCCAGCCAGGCGAAAATAAGGTGGTCTGCACGGTTACCGCAGAGGATGGAAGCACGAAAAAAACGTATACCATCACGGTTACCAGAGGCGGAGACAGCTCTGCGGAAGAGACGGAACCGTCTGCGGAGGCCAGTTCCCCCGAGGGCACGCCTCATAACGTGGAGGATGGAAACTGGACCGTTGCTGAAACCTTTGATGCAGAAACTCTTCCCGAAGGCTTTTCTGTAACAGAATATGAGTATCAGGGAGCCACAGTCCAGGCAGGAACCAATGACCAGGGCGTGATCCTCCTTTATATGACCGATGAAGATGGAAACGGAGATTTCTTTGTATATGATCCCCAGGAAGATATCCTTTCCCCATATGTGACAGTCCGTATGGCAGAAAAGACCATTATCGTTCTGTCTCCTGAAAATATCCCAGAGGGGACAGAGCTTCCCGACGGATTCAGGGAATGCACCATCGACATCGGAGAACATACGGTACACGGCTGGATCTGGAACAGCCAGGATGGCGGGACACCAGAATACTGCATCGTTTACGGCCAGAACGCAGACGGGGAGCAGAACTTCTACCGCTACGACCAGAAGGAAATGACCCTCCAGAGATTCTTCCAGGATCCGGAGGCAGAGGAGCTCCGGGCAGTCAATGAGAAGGTGGTCGGAGAGTATAACAGCCTGGTGGAGGACTACACAGTCCGCGGATATATGATCGCCGGTCTGTTTGCCGTATGCATTATCCTGGCGATCATCCTTATCATTCTCCTGCTGACCAGAAAGCCTGGAGGAACGTACCGGGAGGAAAAACCGAAAAAATCGGCAGGAAAACCGGACGCATATTCCAGAGAAGGCTCCAGGCCGGGAAAGACAAAGGAACCCAGAAGGACCCAGGCGAAAAAATGGACAGACCAGGACCTGGATGACCTGGAGGATCTGGATCTGGAGGAAGAGGAACGGGCCTTTGTAAAGCATAAGGCCCCGGTCCGTCATCCGGCGTCGGATCAGGAGACAGGGAGGAGGACTGCCAGTGTCCCGGAGGCGGAAGCCCCGGTAAGACAGGAGACGCCCGCTCCGGTTTCCAGCGCACCGGTGAAGGAACAGATCCCAGAAAAGGCAGCTCCATTCAAAGAAGAAGACCAGGACGATGATTTTGAATTTATCGATCTGGATCTGTAAAGCTGTACCGTTCAGCCGTCCGGAGATCCGGACAGGCAGGCGTACGGCGGAAGGGCTGTGCAGCACACACATAAAATAGAATGGATTGCAAACTCCCCCCGATTCGGGTATAATGGACACGTTCGCTGTCTAAAAAACCGAATAGAGGGGAGTATTTGTTATGAAAGAAAGAAGCAGCTTTACCAGCCGCATCGGCTTTGTCCTTGCGGCGGCCGGTTCTGCAGTGGGACTGGGAAATATGTGGAGGTTTCCATATCTGGCAGCAAAATATGGAGGGGGAGCCTTCCTGATCACATACGTTCTTCTGGCTGTGACCTTTGGATTTACGCTTATGATCACAGAGGTTGCCATGGGAAGAAGGACCCGCATGTCATGCATCGAAGCTTTTGGAAGCCTGAACCGCCGCTTTGCGCCCCTGGGCTGGCTGGCAGCCCTGATCCCGGTGATCATCGCGCCCTATTACTGTGTGATCGGCGGCTGGGTCGTTAAGTATTTTGTGGAATTTATCCGGGGAAACGGTATGGCCGTATCCAGCGACACGTATTTTGGAGATTTTATCAGCATGGCCGGCAGCGGGATCCTGGAAAATCCGCTACTCTGGTTCGTGATCTTTGTGCTCCTTACGGCAGTGGTGGTGCTCCTGGGCGTTGATACGGGAGTGGAAAAGGCCAGCAGCGTCATGATGCCGGTGCTAGTGCTGCTTTCCGTAGGGATCTCTGTTTACTGTATGACTCTCCCGGGAGCCGCAGAGGGATTAAAGTATTATCTCCTTCCGGATTTTGCGGACTTTTCCCTGACCACAGTGCTGGCGGCCATGGGCCAGTTGTTTTATTCCATGTCCTTAGCCATGGGGATCATGATCACCTATGGCTCCTATATGAAAAAAGAGGATGATCTGGAGAGTTCCGTGGGCCAGATCGAGATCTTTGATACGGGGATCGCTTTTCTGGCGGGACTTATGATCGTTCCCGCAGTAGTAGCCTTTAACGGAGGGGATGCGTCCCTGATCCAGGGAAAGGCCGGTCCGGGATTGATGTTCGGGGTACTGCCCAAGGTATTTGAATCCTTCCCGCTGGGAGGAGCTGTGGGAGCCATGTTTTTCCTGCTGGTATTTTTTGCGGCCCTTACCTCGTCCATTTCCCTGCTGGAGACGGTGGTATCGATCCTTACGGATAAAATGCGGCTCACCAGGAAAAAGGCCACGATCCTTTCCACTGCCGGGATTCTGATCCTGGGGATCCCGTCCTGTCTGGGCTATGGTCCCTGGGGCCACATTACAGTATTAAAGATGCAGTTCCTGGACTTCTTTGATTTTATATCCAACTCCGTGATGATGCCCATTGTGGCCATTGGAACGTGTATCCTGGTGGGACATGTGGTAGGAAGCCGGTATATTGAGGAGGAGGTGGAGTCCTCCGGCACCTTTAAGAGAAAGAAGATGTACCGGATCATGATCAGGTACGTGGCTCCGGTGATGCTGGCAGCGATCCTGGCAGGAGAGGTCCTTAAATATTTTGGCATTATCAGTATTTAATGGAAAATTTTCCTTTTATATTTGGGAAAGATATGGTAAGATACTATATTATCATGTAAAACAGATAGAAATACAGGAACATAAATGGAGGAATCACTATGGCGGAAAATATAAAACCGGCAGAGGAAACGAAAGAAACAGTTTCTAAAAATTTTATTGAACAGGAAATCGATAAAGACCTGGCGGAGGGCGTATATGACCATGTCCAGACGAGATTCCCACCGGAGCCCAACGGATATCTCCACATCGGACATGCCAAGTCCATTATCCTGAATTCGGGACTGGCAAAGGAATATGGCGGAAAATTCAATCTCCGTTTTGATGATACGAACCCCACGAAGGAAAAAACGGAGTATGTGGAGTCCATCATAAACGACGTGAAATGGCTGGGCGCGGAATTTGAGGACAGGCTGTTTTTTGCGTCTGACTACTTTGATGCAATGTATGAGTGCGCAGTCCATCTGATCAAAAAAGGAAAAGCGTTCGTCTGCGACCTTTCGGCCGATGAGATCCGGGAATACCGGGGAGATTTCAATACTCCGGGAAAAAACAGCCCCTACCGGGACAGAACGGTGGAGGAGAACCTGAAGCTCTTTGAAGAAATGAAGAACGGCGTGTATAAGGACGGGGAAAAGGTGCTCCGCGCCAAGATCGATATGGCGTCCCCCAACATCAATATGAGAGATCCGGTGATCTACCGTGTGGCCCGTATGAGCCATCATAACACTGGAGACAAGTGGTGCATTTATCCCATGTACGACTTTGCCCATCCCATCGAGGATGCCATCGAGCATATCACCCACTCCATCTGTACCCTGGAATTCGAGGATCACAGACCGCTTTATGACTGGGTGGTAAGAGAGTGTGGATTTGAGAATCCGCCGCGTCAGATCGAGTTTGCAAAGCTGTACCTGACCAATGTGGTCACAGGAAAACGTTACATCAAGAAGCTGGTGGAGGACGGGATCGTGGACGGCTGGGATGATCCGCGCCTGGTGACCATCGCTGCTCTCAGAAGGAGAGGCTACACGCCGGAATCCCTGCGGATGTTTGTGGATCTGGTGGGCGTTTCCAAGGCCAACAGCTCTGTGGATTACGCAATGCTGGAATACTGCATCCGGGAGGACTTAAAGCTTAAGAGGCCCAGAATGATGGCGATCCTGGATCCGGTGAAGCTGGTGATCGACAACTATCCGGAAGGGCAGACGGAAATGCTGTCCGTACCCAATAACCTGGAAAATCCGGAAATGGGAGAACGCCAGGTTCCTTTCTCCAGAGAGCTTTATATTGAGCGTGAGGACTTTATGGAGGAGCCGCCGAAAAAATATTTCCGCCTGTTCCCGGGAAATGAGGTCCGCCTCATGAGCGCTTATTTCGTTACATGCACCAGCTTTGAGAAGGATGAAAATGGTAAGGTCACGGTGGTCCACTGTACCTACGATCCGGAGACAAAGAGCGGATCCGGCTTTAACGGCAGAAAGGTCAAGGGAACCATCCACTGGGTTTCTGCAGAACATGCAGGGCAGGTGGAGTGCCGCCTTTATGAGAACATCGTGGATGAGGAAAAGGGCAAGCTGAACGCAGACGGAACGCTGAACCTGAATCCCAATTCCAAAACTGTGACAATGGCTTACGTGGAGCCGGCGCTGATGGAGGCCAGGGCTTATGACAGCTTCCAGTTCGTAAGAAACGGCTTCTACTGCGTGGACTGCAAGGACAGCGAGGAAGGAAAGCCGGTTTATAACCGGATCGTTTCCTTAAAGAGCTCCTTCCGGCTTCCTAAGTAGGGTCTGGAGCAGACAGAGGAAAAACACAGACTGAGATACAAAAGAGGGATGCCCCTGGAAAAAGTTCCGGCGGACATCCCTTTCTGGTATCCAGGAAAAACGGAGGTAAAGATGGAGCTTATGATCCCATTGAGCAGCCAGGATCCAAGGCCGCTGTATGAACAGATCTACCAGTATATAAAAGGAGAGATCCGGAACGGAGGCCTGAAGCCCATGAAAAAGCTGCCCTCTTCCAGGGAACTGGCCAAAAGCCTGAGGGTCAGCCGCAGTACCACCCAGTCGGCTTATGAACAGCTTGTGGCCGAAGGATACCTGGAGGCGTCGTCGAGACGCGGATATTTTGTGGCCGGACTGGATGGGATCCTGCCCCCGGTCGCTCCGGAAAGACGGGCGGTACAGGAAATGTTTCCAGGCCGGAGGGATGGGGAGGCGCCGGATCTCCAGGAGAAAAAATGGAGAGTGGACTTTTCACCCAGGGGAATTGATCTGGATAGCTTCCCCTTTTCCACCTGGAGGCGGATCAGCCGGGCAGTCTTAAAGGAGGAGGACACGGAAATGTTCTTAAAGGGCAGTCCCCAGGGGGATCTTCTTCTGAGGGAGGCCATCCGGGACTACCTTCATGCAGCCCGGGGCGTAAATTGTACGGCAGAACAGATCATCATCGGCGCAGGGAACGAATATCTTCTGATCCTTTTATCCCAGCTTCTGGGCCGGGAGACCGGGATCGCCATGGAGGATCCCACCTATAAGCAGGCATACCGTGTTCTTGGGGGAATGGGCCATCCGGTTTTTCCTGTGGGAATGGATGACAGCGGCTTCCGGGTACAGGAGCTGGAGCGGCTTCCTGCATCCGCAGCCTATGTGATGCCGTCCCATCAGTTTCCCATGGGGATCGTCATGCCGGTGAAGCGGAGGCAGGAGCTTCTGGCCTGGGCCATGAAAGAGCCGGACCGCTATCTGATCGAGGACGACTACGATAGTGAATTCCGTTACAGGGGAAAGCCGATCCCGGCCCTTCAGGGCATGGATGACAGCGGAAGGGTCATTTATATGGGAACCTTTTCAAAGGCCATTGCGCCTGCCATCCGTGTGGGCTATCTGGTGCTCCCTCCCTCGCTGATGGAACGGTATGAAGAGCGGGGACGGTTCTACTCCTCCACAGTGTCCCGTGTAGACCAGCGGATCCTGGCGATGTTCATTGGAGGCGGCTATTTTGAACGCCATCTGAACCGGATGAGGGAGATCTATAAGGGGAAGCATGACCTGCTTCTGGCTTCCTTAAAGCCTCTGGAAAAGGAATTTGAGATCAGCGGAGAATATGCCGGCCTCCATGTTCTTCTTACCTGCCGCGGAGAGAGGACTGAGGAGCAGCTTGAGAAGGCGGCAGAAACGGAGGGGATCCGGGTCTATGGCTTATCGGGATCTTATATTGGAAAAAAGGATACAGAGAGCCGGACAGTGATCCTGGGATACGCCAGCCTGACAGAAGAGAAGATACAGGAAGGGGCAGCGGCTCTGGCTAAGGCCCTCTGCCCGTAGAAGATGAAGTTCCCTTTTCCCCCTGCGGTTTTGCGGCTCCAAAAGAGGGAGGGAAAAACGCGCAGGGGAGAGAGGGATCAGATGTTTCCGAAGATCCGGTCCTCGATCAGATGAATCCCGTGCCAGAACATTTCGCAGACGGGCGTTTCCACCCCCAGCTCTTTTCCCAGGCGGACCACTGTACCTGCAAACATATCCACTTCTGTGTGCTTTCCGGCCTCCAGATCCTGGAGGGTGGAGGGCTTGTTCTGATATGGAAGGCGGCCGATGGTGTGTTCCTGCCGGTCGATCTCATTCTGGCCGATGTCCACCCCAAGCCGGTTGGCCACTCGGATCACCTCCCACATGGCGGCGCGGCGGAAATAGTTGGCGTCAGCGCTTTTCTGGAAGGCTCCGAAGGGAATGCCAAACATGGCACAGGTCATATTTTCTCCTACATTGCACATGAATTTAAACCACAGCCCTTTGATCATATCGGGATCGATCTTATAATCGATCCCGCAGCGGTCGAACAGCTCTTTGACGGCCAGGACTTTATCAGAAAAATGGCCGGGATCGTTTTTTTCTTCTCCGAAGTGGATCAGTCCTTTTTCCGGATCGAATTCGGCCTTTCCATCCTTCATGGCGATGCTGACGCGCATATAAGAATAGAGCACATGCTCCTGGCCGTACACATCTGCGGTCTGCTTTTCGCTGTCAATGCCATTGAGGACAGGAAGGATGATGGTTTCCGGTCCCACCTGGTATTTAATATCTTTTAGCGCCTGGGCAAGGTCATATCCCTTTACGGCTATGATCACCAGGTCGGAGGGCCCGTCGTTATCCTCCGGGGTGACGATAGGGAAACGGTAATTGATACCGTTTACAGTCACGCCCTTCTGCTCCAGACGGTCCTTTCTCGCTCCAGATGCCATGATACGGAATCCGGCTCCCAGCTTTTCAGAGATCCGTGGAGCAAAGAAGACCCCCATGGCCCCCAGACCGATCAAAGTCACTTTTTTCATTGGCTTCATAATCCTTTTCTCCCTTCGGTGCGATTCCTTATACAGGCGGCCGCATCCAATGCGCGGACCTGTGTAAATTTTATGTATATTTTATAATAAGAATATTCGGGTGTCAATCGTTCAAAGAAACCCCGGGGAGGGTACAGATTCTTTTTCTGTTTTGTTGACTTTTCGGATGAAAGCTGATATACTCAACCTAAGATATTGTGAAAAATGCATAGATAAAAAAGTAATGTGGGTGCTGTATAAATGGTACCCATATGTGCTGAAAAAAATATGGAATGCATTCCACAATATGGAATATCAGAACTACTAAAGTTTCTAAAAGAAACAAAATGAAGGAGGTGCGGTGAGTATATGTGGACTGGGCAGGAAATGACCTTAGTAGACGGTCTGATGATCTCGGCAGTGGGACTTCTGGTCGTGTTTGCGGCTCTTGCGGCGCTGGCGATCGCGGTCATCATCATTTCTAAGATCATCAATACAGCGGTCAAAGATAAGGCACCGAAGCAGGCGGCTGTGGCGGCGGCTCCGGCCCCGGCGCTGGATGAGGAATCCTATGCAGTGCTTCTCGCAGCAATCAGCGAGGAAGCCAGACTGTCGGGAGAAGAGTTCCGTGTTACAAGCATCAAAGAGCTGTAAGGTGAAGTGAGGACCGAAAAAGCAAACGAAAAAGTGAAAAAAGGAAAGGATGTATTTTATTATGAAATATGTAGCTACTTTAAACGGAAAAAAATATGAGATCGAGATCGAGAGAGTGGAAGAGTACAAGCCCCTGGACAGAGGCGTTACTGTGAACGCTCCGGCTCCCATCCTTGCAAAGGCAGCAGCTCCGGCTCCGGCCCCCGCAGCAGCAGCAGCTCCCGCTCCGGCCCCTGCACCAGCCCCCGCTCCGGCTCCCGCAGCAGCTCCGGCTCCTGCATCAGCAGGCGGACAGTCCGTAGATGCTCCCATGCCTGGTAAGATCCTGGATATCAAGGTGAAGGCCGGCGACGCTGTCAGCTTTGGACAGTGTGTAGTTGTTATGGAAGCCATGAAGATGGAGACTGAGATCGTTGCTCCGGCAGCAGGCACAGTTGCTTCCGTAAACGTAAGCGTAGGCGACGCTGTTGAAACAGGCGCTGTTCTGGTGACCTTAAACTAATAGGAGGTGCCCCGTGAATATACTTTCAGTTTTTGGGGAGCTCCTGGCCCAGTCGGGTTTTGCCGCACTGACCTGGCAGCAGGCTGTCATGCTTCTCATTTCCTTCATTTTATTATATCTGGCGATCAAAAAGCAGTTTGAGCCGCTTCTTCTGCTACCGATTGCCTTCGGTATGTTCCTCGCAAATCTGCCGCTGGCGGGCCTGATGAATGAGGCAGACAACTGGTATAACTCTGGTGTTTTACGGATCATTTACAGCGGCGTGAAATCCAGTCTGTTCCCGTGTCTGATCTTTATGGCCGTAGGTGCCATGACAGACTTCGGTCCCCTGATCGCAAACCCGGTGAGCCTTTTACTTGGCGCAGCCGCCCAGTTCGGCATCTACGTGGCTTTCCTTCTTGCCATGGCAACCGGACTGTTCACACCGGGACAGGCTGCCGCCATCGGTATCATTGGCGGTGCTGACGGCCCGACCGCTATTTACATTGCCAATAACCTGGCTCCGGAGCTGGTGGCTCCCATTGCAGTGGCCGCCTACTCCTATATGGCCCTGATTCCGCTGATCCAGCCGCCGATCATGAAGGCTCTTACTACAAAGAAAGAGCGTCAGATCGTTATGAAGCAGCTGCGTAAGGTAAGTAAAGTGGAAAAGATCGTATTCCCCGTATTCGTGGTACTGTTCTGTTCCTTACTGCTTCCGTCCGTTGCTCCCCTGTTAGGTATGCTGATGCTGGGCAACCTGCTCCGTGAATCCGGAGTGACCGGAAGACTTTCCGATACTGCCCAGAACGCGCTGTGCAACATCGTTACCATCATGTTAGGTACCACCGTAGGTGCAACTGCCAACGGTGAGATCTTCTTACGTGTACAGACCATCGCCATCATCTGCATGGGCCTTCTGGCCTTCGCATTTGCGACCGTGGGCGGCGTCCTGTTCGGAAAGCTCCTTTGCGCGCTGACCGGAGGAAAGATCAACCCGCTGATCGGTTCCGCAGGCGTATCCGCAGTTCCCATGGCAGCCCGTGTATCCCAGACCGTCGGAGCCAAAGAAAACCCGACCAACTTCCTTCTGATGCACGCCATGGGCCCCAACGTAGCCGGAGTCATCGGCTCCGCCGTAGCCGCCGGGTACTTTATGCTGATGTTCGGTTAAGCAGAGAGCAGTGCGCAGGATTTCCGGCGGGAGTCTGCACCATGCTCGCATGAGTGCAGAGGAGTGACGGAAATCCTGCATAGGGCGAACGCCCGCGGCCCCTCTCAAATAACATTTGACGATTCCATCAGAATTCGGTAGAATTATATCGTATACATAGTGTATTCATAGTATATTTTATAAAGGAGGCTTTATTGTGGCTAATAAAGTTATGTCATTACACGATGCCGTAGAGAAGTACGTTCATGACAACGACGTACTCTGCTTCGGCGGCTTCACCACCAACCGTAAACCTTATGCAGCAGTTTACGAGATCCTTCGTCAGGGAAAGACTGGTTTTGTAGGCTGGTCCGGACCGGCAGGCGGAGACTGGGATATGCTCATCGGCGAGGGCCGTATCAGAGCGTATATCAACTGCTATACCGCCAACTCCGGTTATACAAACGTGGCACGCCGCTTCCGTGCAGCCATTGAGAAGGGTGAGCTGACCTACGAGGATTACTCCCAGGATGTTCTGATGTTACAGCTTCACGCCGCTTCCTTAGGCCTTCCCTACCTCCCCGTAAGAATGATGCAGGGCTCCGGTCTTGTAAAATACTGGGGGATCAGCGAAGAGCAGAGAAAGACCATGGAAGGTGTTGACAACTTAAAATGCGCAGAGATCGAAAACCCGTTTGAGCCGGGCGAAAAGCTGTTAGCTGTTCCGGTTCCGAAGCTGGACTGCGCCATCATCCATGTTCAGCAGGCATCTCCTGATGGAACCTGCATTATCGAAGGCGATGAGTTCCATGATATCGACATTGCCATCGCTGCAAAGCGCACCATCGTAACCTGCGAGGAGATCGTAAGCGATGAGTATATCCGCCGCGATCCCACCAAGACAAGGATCTTCGGCGAGTGTGTAAACGCAGTTGTACGCGCACCCTACGGCGCATGGCCGTCCCAGTGCTACAACTACTACGACGATGATGATAAGGCACTGAAGGAGTACAACAAGGCCTCCATGTACTTAGACGAAGAGGACGCAAAGGCACAGCTCCAGAAGGCTGCCGACAAGGCTGCAAAGGCTGCCGCTGCCAAGCCGGAGGATGAGAAGTTAGCTGCTGCCGCTGAGGCTGCTGCCCAGGCTGCAAAGGACGCTGCCGACGGCACAAAGATCCCGGAGACCTTTAAGGATTACCTGCAGAAGTATGTATACGGCTGTAAGGATCAGGACGACCTTCTTAATGTTATCGGCGGTTCCCGTCTCATGGACCTTAAGAATGAGCCGCACCTTGGCTATTCTACCAGACACTAATTGAGGGGAGGAAAAAGAAAAATGGCTGATTATACAAAGTATACAAAACAGGAAATGCAGGCATATGCCATTGCAAAGAGCATTAAAGAAAATCAGATCGTTATCGTTGGCACAGGCCTTCCGCTCATTGGCGCTTCTCTTGCAAAGCGTGCGGTATGCCCCAGCTGCCATCCCATCGTAGAGAGCGGACTTATGGACTGTTCTCCGGTAGAGGTTCCGCGTTCTGTTGGCGATAACCGTTTCATGGCCCATTGTGCCGTTCAGTGGCCCAACGTCCGTTTCGTTGGCTTTGAGGCCAATGAGTGGCTCCATGACGAGGATCGTCTGATCGCCTTTATCGGCGGCGCACAGATCGACCCCTACGGAAACGTAAACTCCACATGTATCTTCGGAAAGGGTGACTATGTGAAGCCCCAGACCCGTTTCACAGGCTCCGGCGGTGCAAACGGAATCGCTACCTTCTGTAATACTGTGATCATGATGCAGCATCAGAAGAGAAGATTCATGGAGCATGTTGACTACATCACAA
>NZ_JAXXBR010000012.1:0-1689 GCF_037242085.1 Alitiscatomonas sp.
GTTAGTGTATAATTATCATTGGCAAATATAGGAACTATTCCTAAGACAAAAAAGGGAAACAGAGAAAATCCCTGCTTCCCAATCACACAGTTTTTCTTTATGATGTTAACTGCTAAGAAAAACATGTAAAGGAAACTGTATGATGAAAACTATTGTAGAGGAAAAACCGATATCTTTCAAGGAGTTGGAGCAAAAAATATTTTCTTATGTATGTGAGCTGGGCAGAGAGATCACAACTGCCATGCTGGAGGCTTATGATAAGGAACTGGCAGAGGGAAGGGATAAAAAGAATTACCGGGATAAAGGGATCCGCACCACCACGATAAAAACAGTCTACGGTGAAGTCAGCTATGGCAGGCACGTCTATCAGACAAAACTTGAGGATGGAAAGAAAGCCTGTGTGTATCTGCTGGATGAAGCCATGCAGATGGAAAAGATAGGCCTGATCTCCACAAACCTGGCAGAGAAGCTGGCCATGACGGTAACAGAAGCGCCGTACCGCGTTACAGCAGAGACAATAAGCAGCACCTGCGGCCAGAGCATCAGTGCCGGCGGTGTGTGGAACGTGATACAGCGGTTGGGTGAAAGGATCAGCGAAGAGGAAGAACATGCTGTAAAACAGATGCATGCGGACCAGTCAGAGGGAAAAAAGGAGATTCCGGTACTGTTTGAAGAAATGGATGGCGTATGGCTGTCCATGCAGGATGAACAGCATAAAAAGATGAAAAAACAGGAAATGAAGGTCTTTACCATGTATGAAGGCTGGGATGCGGAGAAAGAAAAGCAGGGCCGCAGTAGCCTGGTGGGAAAAACCATGCTTGCGGGGATGGAGAAAAGTAAGAAATTCCATGAAAAGCGGGAGGCCTGTATTTGCAAGAAATATGATGCGGATGAGATCGGCCAGCGCATCTTAAACGGAGATGGAGGCAGCTGGATCTACGAGCCATATGACCCGGAAGCAATCTTCCAGTTAGACAGATATCATGTATATCAGGAGATCACAGGGAAGATCCGTGATAAGAAAGCGCAGAGAGAAATCCGGGAACTGTTTGATACAGGCAAGCCGGAGGAAATGTTGGAATATATACAGATATATGCGACCAGCGTAGAAAGCCCGGATGAAAAGGATAAAAGCAGCCAAAAGGCCTGGGAATTATATCAATATCTGGAACATAACAGGGAAGGTCTGCTGCCCTACGATAAAAGGGGGATAAAGATAGCAGCCCCGCCGGAAGGGATTCTTTATAAAAGGATGGGTGTGCAGGAAAATCAGAATTGTACGGTGATCACGCTGAGGATGAAGAACCGAAGGATGCGCTGGTCGGTAAACGGAGCCAATAACCTTGCCAAGATCCTTTACCAAAAAGAAAACAAGGAATTGATTGAGACGATAGAGCGATATACGGATGGCTTAGTGTTCACAATGCAGATGCAGGAGATCGTGGAAACATTAAGTGCCGCAAAAGCTCCAAAGAAGGACGGGAAAGGAAATCCGTATGTGGATGTGGTAAATGTGCATATGCCGCTGCTTGAAGCGATACAGACAGCATCCAGAAAGGCGTTTAAGAGAGCGTTCTGTTGTTAAACAAAGGAAAACCCATAGGGTCTATTTGGCATACCCAAAAACAGAAAAAATATCATAAGGAAAAAATGAAGTGGGTAAGTTGCCAACGATTACTTGACACAAAC
>NZ_JAXXBR010000102.1:0-20071 GCF_037242085.1 Alitiscatomonas sp.
AGATGCCTGTGAATTTCCAGGTGACGGGCCTTAAGACCGGTTCCACCAGCATTGCCAAATACTGTCTGTCGGCCACAGCGAAAAAAAACGGGGTGGAGCTGATCGCCGCCATCATGGCTGCGCCGGATTATAAGGTGCGGTTCCAGGATGCGGTGGCACTTTTGAATTATGGATATGGAAACTGCCGTCTGTACCGGGATGAGGCGCCGCCGGAGCTGCCAAAGATCCAGGTGCTTGGAGGCGTCCGGGACTTTGTAAAGGCCGGGTATAGGGAGGGCTTTTCTTTCCTGGGGCTCCATGGAGAGGATTTTTCCGCCATAGAGAAGGAGCTGCAGCTGGAAGGCCCGGTGGAAGCGCCGGTGGGAGAGGGGGATGTTTTCGGTTATCTGGTCTATACGCTGGATGGCGAGGAGCTGGGCCGGGTGGCCGTGACAGCAGAGGAGCCTGTGGAAAGGGCCGGATTTCCAGACTGTCTGAAAAAGGTGTGGGGGCTGTTTTTTACCCCCACACCAGCTTGCTGATATTCCGGTCCTTTAAGAATCCAGGGATCTGGTACAGGACGAGGACATCGGTGATCTCCTGCTCCTGGATCAGGTCCCCGAGCCTTCCATTATAATACCGGAGATCGATCATAAGTGTCTCCGGGAAATGGAGAGCTGCAAAGGGGGCGAAGCAGTGGGCGTAGGAGTCCTTGATAATAAGAAGCTTCCCGCCGCTGTCCGCCTGGGGATTTACGATCCTTGTGAGACCATGGTTCCCGTCCAGGAACACCCGGTATTTATCCCGGGTCTTTAAAGCCTCCATAGAGTAAAGACTGTGGACAGGCTCCTGGCTTCCATCATAAAATACGCTCCATTCCGGCTCCTGGATGGGCCTGTAAAGCTCGATGGAGTCAGGGTTTACGGGAACGTTGAGCTTGGAGTGGATGGTGCCCAGAAAGTCCTCCGAAACAGTTTCCACAGAAAAACCGGAAGGATCCAGGGACGTGAGGCCGGAAGCAGAAGCCCAGGCCTGGTAGGCCGTATAGGCCCCGGAGGCAGTCCAGTGATGGTCTGTCCTGTAATAAAGGGGGCGGTCCGGTCCGTCGGCTTCTTCCTGTAAAAGGGCGTCCCTTACGGGCACAAGCATGGAGGACAGCCCGGCTTTTTCCAGGAAATCCGTGGCCGCCGCCTGGGAAAAGGGGGAGGCAGAGGCCGGGAGCTTTTCTGTGAGGATCTCAGAGGCCGTGGGGGCCAGAAGCACCTTCACATGACCGTCTCCCAGAAGCGCCTCCTGGCGGAGGGCAAAGGCCGCCAGGGCGTCCAGGTTTTTCTTTGAGAGCTCCGGATCCATGTCCTCGGCATAAAAGGCCTCGATGAGATAGCCGTCCTTTCCCAGAAAGACGCCGTTGATCTCCTTTTTTAACTGGACTTTTTCGGCAGCCGTCTTAAAGCCGATCCAGGAATCCCGGAAAGGGAACTGGTCGCTTAAATAAATTTCATAATCAGAACCGAATTTTCCGCTCTTTACGGCCTCCCAGGTAAGGGCCGGCCGTTTTGCCAGGTAGCGGTTTTCCGTTTCAGAAAACGTCCGTCGGGGCATGAAAACGGAAAGGGCCGCGCCCAGTCCCAGAAAGGCGCAGAAAAGCCCGGTCATCACAGCCGGATAGGAAATATTTTTTTTCATGGCTTCTCCCTTTCTGTGCTAAAAGCGGAAATATAAAAACGGGTTATAGGTTGCGTTTACCAGGTAGGCCACGGAGAGGAGCAGTACCAGGCCCAGGAACAGGAGTTCCGGGACACGGTCTTTCCATCTCCCGGCAGCCATGGCCGGCAGGGGGGTGGAGCCCAGGGCGCAGGCGGCCAGAAGGACCAGATTTCCGGAAAGCAGGAATATGGTCCGCTCATTACAGAGGGAGAGCCCGGCGGCTCCGGTCATCTGAAGGAGGTACTGGAACCCTTGTCCCATGTCCTCAAAGGCGAACAGCACCCAGCCAAGGAGCACCAGAAGAAACGCATAGGTGCACTGGAGCAGGGAGGGGAGCTTTTTTAAATATTTCATCAGTACAAACTTTTCTAATAAAAGAAGCAGTCCGAAATAGATACCCCATAACAGGAAGTTTACGCTGGCGCCATGCCAGATCCCTGTTAAGAGCCATACGACCAGGATGTTCCGTACCTGGAGAAGGCCGCCCTTCCGGTTGCCGCCCAGAGGGATGTACACGTATTCCTTAAACCAGGTGCCCAGGGAAATATGCCATCGCCGCCAGAATTCCGTAATACTTTTTGAAATATACGGATAATTAAAGTTTTCCGGAAAATGGAAGCCCAGCATGTGGCCCATGCCCACGGCCATATCGGAATAACCGGAAAAGTCGAAATAGATCTGGAAGGCAAAGGCCAGGATCCCCATCCATACCATAAGGACACTGCGGTCCGCAGGAAGGATGGCCGTGATCTCCGTCCACAGGGCGCCGGCCTGATTGGCCAGCAGGACCTTTTTTCCCAGGCCCACCACGAAACGGCGGATCCCCAGGGAAAAACGCTCAAGGCTTTCGGTCCGGGTGTTCAGCTCCGCGGCAATGTCCTGGTAGCGGACAATGGGTCCGGCAATGAGCTGGGGGAACATGGACACATAGGCTCCGAAGCTTATGATATTGTTCTGGACCGGAGCTTCGCCCCGGTATACGTCGATGGTGTAGGACATGGTCTGGAACGTATAAAAGGAGATCCCAATGGGAAGGGCCAGGCCCAGGAGAGGGATCCCGCTTCCGGTGAGGCTGTTGACGGAACGGATGAAAAAGTCCGTATATTTAAAGATCACCAGAAGGGCCAGATTGATGAACGCAGAGGAGGCTACCGTCATCCTGGCGGCTTTCCGGTTTCCGCGCTCTAAAAAGCGGCCCACCAGCTTTCCATGGAAAAAATCCACCAGCGTGGAAAAAAGGAGGAGCGAGATATACACAGGCTCCCCCCATCCATAGAAGATCAGGCTCCCTATAAATAATACTCCGTTCCGCAGCTTCCTGGGAACCAGAAAATAGAGGGCCAGGAACAGCGGCAGAAAACGGAATAAAAATAAGAGACTGGAAAAGACCATGGCTTATTTAAAGAAGCCGTCGATCACGTCAATGGCGATCTTGTTATTTTCCTCTGCGGACTTTAAGGCTGCCTCATCGCCCTGTTCCATGGCCGCGTCATCGGGTCCTCCTAACATCACGAAGAATACGTAATCGCCGTGGCGCACCACCTGGGAGGCCTGGATCTTGGAAACGTTCATGGGATACTGCATGGTATCGCCCACCAGACGCTCTCTGTATTCGGTCAGGGCCTTCTCCACATCGTCACCTTTTCCCTCCTTTGCCTTCACTCCGATGAAGGTCTCCACGAAGGTGCTGATCATGGGCATCTCGGCCACATAGGATTCGCACAGCTCCGGAGAAAGGCCGATGACGTCGTTTAACATCTGGTCGTCCATGGGAGTGTTGGGGATGTAGCCCTCTCCGTAGGCTTCTTTGATCTTATTTAAAACGTCGTCCAGGGATACGTTTACCGCGGCCTCGGTCTCCTGGCCGGCAGGCTCCTTGCCGGCGGAAGGGCTGGAGCAGCCTGTAAGGGAAGCAAAGGCCAGGGAAGCGGCCATGATAACTGCGGTCAACTGTTTTTTCTGTGTAAATTTTTTCATAAATTCAAAATCCTCCTTCAAATGCCACAATGAGTGGTGATATGGCCATTATAAGGGAGAGGGGAAGAAAAAGCAATTTACAAATATATGAATAAGGTCTTACGAAATCTGGTCAGCGGAGTGGGAAAAATCGTTTTTATTCCTTCACCGCCGCCCTGGCAAAGTCTGTGATCACCAGGTCCTCATAAGGCACTCTGGTTGGAAGCTCTCCGGCTTCTTCCAGGATATTCTGGAGCAGATCAAAGCTTTCCTTTTCAAAGACCGTATCGGTCTTCCAGGTATCCTGGGCCTTATACCGCTCCACAATGGCTGTCAGGGCGGCCTCATCTGTTTCTTTAAACTGGGGCTTTATGGTTTTGGCGATTTCCTCCGATGTGTGGGAATTGACGTATTCCAGCCCCTTCTGGATCGCATTTGTGAATTTCTGTATGATTTCCGGATTTTTTTCAATATAGCTTTTCTTTGCACAATATGCCGTGTAGGGCACATAGCCGGAGCTTTCTCCCAGGGAAGCTGCCACATGGCCGTTTCCTTCCTGCTCCAGGGCAGTGGCAAATGGCTCGAACTCCACGGTGTAGTCTGCGTCGTTACTGGTAAAGGCGGCGGCAGTGAGACCGAAGTTTATGCTCTGGTCGATGGAAAGATCTGTCTTTGGATCGATGCCGTTCTTTTTTAAGATGTATTCAAAGACCATCTGGGGCATGCCGCCTGCCCTTCCTCCCAGGACCTTTTTCCCTTTTAAGTTTTCCCACTGGAAATCCGGCTCCGGTTCCCGGCCCACCAGAAAGTTCCCGGCCCTCTGGGTCAGCTGGGCAAAGTTTACGGCGTAGTCGGCTTCTCCGTTGGCATAGGTATAGACAGAGGCCTCAGAGCCCATGAAGCCGATGTCGGCTTCTCCGGATACCAGAGCCGTCATGACCTTATCGGCTCCGCCTCCGTTGACCAGGGTCACGTCCAGTCCCTCTTCATCAAAATATCCCAGCTCAATGGCGGCGTACTGGGGCGCATAGAAGATGGAATGGGCCACTTCGTTTAAGGTGATGGGCGTTTTGCCGGATGCGTTTTTCTGGCAGCCGGTGGCTGTGGCAAGGACCAGACATCCTGCCAGGATCCCGCAGACGATTTTTTTCATGATTTCCCTCCCGGAAAAATGCTATGGTTTATTGTATGGGATCTTCCTGTCCAGGGTTCCGGCGGGGAGAGGGGATGCTGTGGAATGCCGGCTTTTGGGAGTGGAGGCTCCATTTCCGGCAGATGGAACAGACATGAGAAAAACTGGGCATTTTCAAGGAAGCTTCCCGGAAAATGCCCAGATGAAATGAAGTTTAAATTTTTTGCGTTAGTTTTTCTTATATAATACCCGGATGGAATTTAACACGCAGAGCATGGCCACGCCGGAATCGGCAAATACGGCCATCCACATGGAGGCAAAGCCTGCCAGCCCCAGGATCATGACCAGGACCTTCACGGCCAGGGCAAAGACCACGTTCTGGGCGGCGATGGCCCCGGTCTTTTTTGCAATGCGGATGGATTCGGGAATGGCTTCCATGCTGGAGGTCATGTAGACCACGTCGGCGGCCTCGATGGCTGCGTCAGCTCCGCTGCCCATGGCGGCGCCCACGTCGGCTCCTGCCAGCACCGGCGCGTCGTTGATGCCGTCGCCTACGAACATGGCGTTTCCAGCTTCCTTCCGGAGATTCTGTAAAAGATCCAGCTTATCGCCGGGAAGGAGCTTTGCATATACCCGGTCGATGCCGGTGGAGGAGGCCACGGCGTTTGCAGCGGCTTCGCTGTCTCCGGTGAGCATGGCCGTCTGGATCCCCATTTTCTTAAGGGATGCGATGGCAGCGGACGCCTCCGGTTTTATGGTATCGGAAATGGAAATGGAGCCGGCATACACGCCGTCCTTTGCCAGCAGGACCATGGTGGAACCGGAGTCTTCCTTAAATCCGGCAAGATCCACCTGGTTTTCCTCCAGAAGCTTCCGGTTTCCGCAGAGGAGCACGCCTGCAGAGGTGACGGCACGGATCCCCTTTCCCGGGATCTCAGCCAGGTCCCTGGGCGTTTCCACGGAAAGGGACTGGTCTCTGGCAGCCGCCAGGATGCTGATGCCGATAGGATGGGTGGAGGCGGTCTCACAGGCAGCGGCCAGGGCCAGAAGTTCTTCCTTTTTCATGGAGCCGGAGGGAGATACGGTCTGTACTACGAAGTTTCCTTTGGTGATGGTTCCGGTCTTATCCATGACCACGACCTTTACATTCTTTAAGGCCTCCAGGGCGATCCCGCCTTTAAAAAGGATCCCCTTTCTGGATCCGGCTCCGATGCCGGAGAAGAAGGACAGGGGAACGCTTAAGACCAGGGCGCAGGGACAGCTGATGACAAGGAAGGTCAGGGCTGTGTAGACCCAGTGGTTCCAGTCTCCTGTAAAGAGGGACGGGAGGATGGCGGTGACGGCAGCCAGGGCTACTACCACAGGGGTGTAGATCCGGGCGAATTTTGTGATGAACCGTTCTACCTGGGGCTTCTGGGCGGCGGCATTTTCCACAGAATCCAGGATCCTGGTGACCATGGATTCAGAAAGCTCTTTTTCCACCCGGAGCTTTAAGAGGCCGGAGGTATTGACACAGCCGGATAAAACGGAGCTGCCTTCCCTGACGGCCACCGGAACCGGCTCGCCGGTGATGGGGGAGGTATCCAGACGGCTTTCTCCCTCGATGATCACGCCATCCAGGGGGATCCGGTCGCCGGGACGTACCTGGATCACCTGGCCGATGCGGGCAGATTCTGCCGGGATCTCCCGGATGGAGCCGCCTTCGTCCAGGAGCACGGTTTCCGGACGGAGATCCACAGCGTCCATGATCTGGCTGCGGCTCTTTTCCACAGCCCGGTGCTCAAAAGCCTCGCCGATGCGGTAAAACAGCATAACGCCCACGGCCTCTCCGTATTCCCGGATCACAAAGGCTCCCAGGGTCGCCAGGCTCATAAGGAAGTTTTCATCCATGACATGGCCGGTCTTCATGTTTTTAAGGGCGGTAAAAAGCACGTCCTTCCCCAGGATCAGGTAAGCGATCACAAAGCAGAGAATGGAGACGCCGGGCATGGGGCCGGTGAGAAGAGAACCGGCGATGAACAGTCCGGCTCCGGCCAGGATCTCAGGAAGATCGCTGGAATGCTTCTCATTATGAACGTCTTTCTGACGTTTTCCCTCCTCCCGGACTGTGATCCGGGTACCGGGCTCGATCTTATCGGCGATCTCCCGCATTTTGGGAAGGAGGGCCGTACCGGCGGAGGAGTAGACCCGGAGCTGCCTGGTGGCAAAGGTGAGGACGGCGTCGTCCACCTCCGGGAGCTCCTTTATTTTCGCCTCGATCTTGGCGGAGCAGTTGGCGCAGTCGATATTTTCCAGGTTGTAGACCACATACGGGGCCTTGGGATTTCTGGATCTGACTTCGATCACTGTGCCGGGCTCGATCTTATCAGCGATCTCCTGCATTTTGGGAAGGAGAGCCGTGCCGGCGGAGGAGTAGACCCGGAGCTGTCTGGTAGCAAAGGTGAGGACGGCGTCGTCCACCTCCGGGAGCTCCTTTATTTTCGCTTCGATCTTGGCAGAGCAGTTGGCGCAGTCAATGTTTTTCATCACATAGACTGTACAGGGGGAGCCTGGGGCATTGTGGTGTCCATGGCTGTGGGAATGCTCATGGGAATGGCCGTGCTCGTGGCTGTGCTCATGTCCGCAGCCGCAGGAGCATTGCCCGTCGTGGGAGTGCTCGTGAGAGTGTTCATGGGAATGGCCATGTTCGTGGCTGTGTTCATGTCCGCAGCCGCAGGAGCACTGTCCGTCGTGGGAGTGCTCGTGAGAATGTTCGTGGGAATGTCCGTGTTCATGGCTGTGCTCGTGGCCGCAGGAGCATTGCCCGTCATGGGAATGCTCATGACTATGCTCATGGGAATGTTCCTGCTCATGTACGTGCTCGTGGCCGCAGCCGCACCCCTCATGGCCGCAGCTGTTTTCTGCAGGATCTTCCGGTCCGTGCAGATGTTTATTCTCTTCCATAATTATGCCCTCCGGATGTCTTTTTTAAGATTAGTCAGGATCAATATATGAATAAGTGTTCATATATTGATGATAATATAGACGAGTAAAAAAATCAAGAGGAAAATAAAAAAATCCCGGGGAAATTTCCAGAAAAAACCGGAAACTCCCGGGAGGGCACGGGGCGGCCAGAAAGAGGGAATGCACAGGACACGGAGCGGCCCGGAAAGATCATGCCGCAAAAAAGGACCGGGCCAGGGAAAGGACGGCGTCGCTGGACATGCGGGCGATCTCCTCCTCGGTCTGGGGCATTCCGTTGTCCAGCCATTTTTTAATGATCCCGATAAGGCCATAGGTGATAAATTCAAAAAAGTATTCGGAATCGGCCGTCTGACAGGCGGGATACAGCCGCTCGATGAGCGCGCCGCCGTTTTTACGGATCAGTTCCTTAAATTTAGTCACAAATTCATTGGAAACGTTGTTTTCAAACAGATTTTTACAGATCTGTTCATTTTCCACGATGTAGTGGACGATGGGGAGCAGCACCGGCATCAGACCGTTTCCCGGCCTGGAGGGCATATAGGCGGTGATCATCTCCTGGAAGTCCTCCAGCACTCCGTTTTCCATGGCAGTCAGAAGATCGTATGTATCGGAGTAGTGGAGATAGAAGGTACCCCGGTTTAAGTCAGCCCGTTCTGTGATGTCCTTGATGGTGATGTCCTTAAACGCTTTTTCAGACATAAGCTGTACCAGGCTCTCTTTTAAAAGTTTCTGGGTCCGGCGGACGCGCCGGTCTTCTTTGGGATTTCTCATGGATTTTCCTCCATTTTTGACATATTAAAATTTCCGTGTTCATTAAACAGCAAAACATTAAAATACTAATGATTGCATCCGGTCCTGCGGTATATTATAATACATCCCAGAAGGAAAATCAACAGTATGTATGATAAACATATTTAAAACTAATAACAAAAAAATAATGAGGAATGAAAGCTATGTTGAAAAAAATGGCCCATTTTATTGTTCAAAGAGGAAGGATCATTGAAAAATTCTTTATTGCCATGACCATTCTCTGCGCCGTCTGTTACCCGTTTGTGGGCGTCAACTATGATCTGAGCAAGTATCTTCCAGATTTTGCCCCCACCAAGCAGGCGCTGGATGTGATGGAGCAGGAATTCGGTTATCCCGGCATGGCCCGGATCATGGTAAAGGACGTGACCCTGCCGGAGGCCCGGACCATCCGCCAGAGGATCTCACGGGTGGATGGCGTGGACCTGGTGGTAGGTCCGGACCTGGCCGCCAATGTTTATTCCACAGATGCCTTTATAAAGAACAGCCTGACAGACCGGTTCTATAAAGATGGGAACGCGGTATACCAGATCATTTTTGAGGACGGGGATTCAGACGCCTCCACCCATAAGGCCATAAACGAGATCTATGGCATTGTGGGAAAAGACAGGGGATGCTTTGCCGGGAGCGCCGTTTCCAGTAAGGAGCGTCAGGAATCCATTACCCGGGAGATCGCCATGGCCATCGGAATGGCAGTGGTGATCATCTGGCTGATCCTGACCCTGACCACCACCTCATGGTTTGAGCCGTTCCTGTTTATCCTGGTCATGGCAGTGGCCATTGTGCTGAACATGGGCTCCAACATCATGTTCGGCAGGATCTCCTTCTTTACATTCTCCACAGCGGCGATCCTGCAGCTGGCGGTGTCCATGGACTATTCTATTTTCCTTTTACATACGTATACGGCCATCAAACAGTCGGGAGTGGATTCACGTCCGGCCATGGAGGCCGCCATCGAGAAATCCTGCAGCTCGATCCTGGCCAGCGGCGCGACCACCATCGTGGGCTTCCTGGTCATTGCGCTGATGAAATTTACCATTGGCAGGGATGTGGGCTTCGTCCTTACCAAGGGGATCGTATGCAGCCTGGTGACGGTCCTGTTTCTGATGCCCACGCTGATCCTGCGGTTCGATAAGAAGATCGAGAAAACAGCCCACAGATCCTTCCTTCCGCCGCTGGACGGCCTGGGAAAGCTGATGTACAGGATCCGGATCCCGGTGCTGGCAGCAGCGGCCTTCTGTGCGGTCCCCTGTTACTTTGGACAGTCCATGAACTACTTTTATTACGGGGACGACGCCCTGGGCTCCGGTCCAGGCACCCGGGTCTATGAGGACTCCCGGGCCATCGAGGACGTGTTTGGAAAGTCCAATGTGATCATCGCCATGGTGCCCAACGGAAACGTCATAAAAGAGCGCAGGCTGACAGAGGAGCTGGAGGACCAGGAATTTATCGACTACGCCCTGTCCATGGCTGGGACTCTTCCACAGGGGATCCCGGAAAGCTTTCTGCCGGAAACTGTTACAAAGCAGCTCCGGACCGGCTCTTACGCCAGGATCCTGATCTCCATGGAGAACAGGGAGGAGAGCAGCTACTCCTTCCAGTGCAGTGAAAAACTGACGGAGATCGTGAAAAAATATTATCCAGAGGACTCCTATGTGATCGGCATGACGCCCACCACCATGGATATCCGGGATATCCTGACCGACGATTACAACCGGGTATCCATCATTTCTCTGGCAGGAGTGGCCCTGGTGGTCATGCTGACCTTCCATTCGGTGATGGTGCCGGTCCTGGTCATCATCCCCATTGAGGTGGCCATTTACTTAAATATGACGATCCCCTATATCATTGGCGACAGCATGGTCTATATCGGCTACATCATCGTAAGCTGCTTACAGCTGGGAGCCACCATTGATTACTCGATCCTTATGACAAACAACTATATGGAGTTCAGAGAGACCATGGGAAGCCGGGATGCGGCGGTCACAGCCATTGCCAAAAGCGCCATCTCCATCCTTACGTCCGGCGGGATCCTGACGGTGGTGGGGTATCTCCTTTATTTTACTTCCTCCATCCAGGCCATTTCCCAGGTAGGAAGGCTGGTGGGAAGGGGCGCGCTGCTTTCTATGATCCTGGTGCTTTCGCTGCTTCCGGCGCTTCTGGCTGCCTTTGATAAGCCCATCCGGCGCCAGCAGCAGAGGGCAGTGGAACGAAGGGCGCGGAGAATGGCGCGGCCGGGAAAACAAACATGCAGGGAGGGACAGGAATGAAAGGTATGGATAAAAAGATAAAGAGAGCCGTCAGCGGGACCCTGGCGGCAGTGATGGCGGCGTCTGCCGGGATCGCCAGCTTCGGCGCGGCCGGAGTTCCGGTCTGCGACGAGGCCATGTACGTGACCATGGACCCCTACGGAGGCATATCGGAAGCCAGTGTGGTGAAAAGCTATGAGCTTCATGGGGCCAGAGAGATCACAGACCGGGGCACATACCAGGCGGTCCATAACATGACCGGGATGGAGGAGCCGGAGGTGGACGGGGATACGGTGATCTTCCGTCTTCTGGAGGAGCCGGAGAACGACAGGTTCTATTTTGAAGGCCGCATGGAGCCGGAGGAGGTTTCGGAGACCCTGCCCTGGGATATCGCCGTGTCCTACCGTTTAAACGGCGTGGAGCGGAGGCTGGAGGAACTGGCCCATGAAAAGGGCGTCTTAAAAATCTCCATTGACGCGGTGCCCAACACCGGTACCAGCGAATATTTCAGAAATAATATGACCATGGAGATCGCCGCCGTGGTGGACATGGACCAGAACCTCAGCGTGGAGGCTCCGGGAGCCCAGATCCAGTCCATCGGCAGCATGAAGACCGTGCTGTTTATGGTGATGCCCGGGGAGGAGCAGCATTTTGAGCTGGAGATCGGCAGCAATGACCTGGAGTTTTCCGGCCTGCTGTTTCTCATGGCTCCAGTGACCATCAGCCAGCTGGAGCGGCTGGAGGATCTTAGGAAGGCCAGGGACACGGTGAAGGATTCTGCAGACGCCATCGGGGACAGCCTGGACGTGGTCCTGGACAGTCTGGACGGACTCCAGGGAGGCCTGGGGAGCACGGTGGAGGGCCTGGGACAGCTGGACCGGTCCCGACAGATCCTTTCAGACGCCAAGGGAGGGATCTATGTGGACGCCGACCAGGCCCTGGCTCTTTTAAAGGAGCTGTCTGACCGGGGGATCCCCTTCCCGGCCTATGTGGAGGAGGCCAGAAAGGCCCTGGAGGATATGAATGGGGAATTAAATTCCATGAACACCTCGGTCCAGGCCCTGGACGACCAGCTGGAGAGCCTGGGCTACGGGCTTAAGCATGTGACCATGGACTTAAACGATACCGCAGATCTTCTTTATGATACCCGCCATGATGTGGGAGATCTGGAGGATGGGCTGGCAAGGCTCAGGAAGGATCTGGAGGAGCTGAAGGAGAAAAAAGAGGCCGTCAGGAAGCGGGTGGCAGAGCTTAAGAAAGTGATCGCCAGATTAAAGGAGCTCCAGGAGCAGATCCAGGGCCATGGAGACGTTCTGGGGATCTCCGACCAGGAACGGGAGGAACTGATGGAGCAGCTTTCCGGATTCTGCGGCGGCTTTGCGGATGAGGGCTGGGAGAAGTATGAAGCGATTACAGCCAGCGGCTCCGACGCGGTCGGGGACGCTCTCGGAGACCTGGCCGGCGTGGGGACCGAGATCGCCGGAAAAGGGCTTTCCAGGCTGATCGGGGCCCTGGAGGCCCTGGTGGGAGCGGCTGAAAAGCCATCCAGGCTGGAATCCATGATCGGATCTGTGACCCAGTCCATTTCCACCCTGGAGCATATCATTTACCGGGTACACCGGGACGGGGAATCCCTGGAAAATGTCCTGAGCGATACGGGCGATGTGGCCGATACCCTGAGGCATACAGCGGCCACGGGCCAGAGTCTGGTGGAGCATGTGGACCGGCTCACCGGGATCTTAAATACGTATCACGGCACAGCCTCTTCGTCCCTTAAGGATACGGGGCTTCTGATCGACAGCGCCGTGCGGGGGACGGACGCCATGCACACCCTGCTTTCCAACGTGGAGGAAAGCCTTAAAAAAGCCGGAGAGCCCCTGGATGCAGGAACGAAAAAGACCATTGAGGGCTTAAGCTCCGCCCTTTCCGCAGCTCTTTCCGGGCTTTCTGAGACCGGAGTGATCCGGGATGCGAAAAATACCGTGGAGGATCTGGCTGATGAAAAATGGGAGGAATATACGGGAGAGGATATGACCATTCTCAATGCCGATATCCATGCAGAAAAGGTTTCCTTTACCTCCGGGGAGAATCCGGAGCCCCAGAGCCTCCAGATCATCCTGCGGACGGAGGGCACAAAGGAAACAGAGGAAGACAGTGTACCGGCCATGAGTGAGGATTTCCAGGCTGAGGGAAACATCTTCCAGCGTCTCTGGAGCATCCTGGTGAGGATCGCAGAGGCTGTGGCCGGAGTTTTCCGGGGATAGTGGAGAAATGTAAGGAGTCCGTAAGCAAACGTTAAAATATGGAAGGGGGAATTCTGGTATAATGTCCAAAGATCCAGAGAAAGGAGGGCGCATGGAATTTATGGAAAACAATGAGAACCAAAGACAGAAAGCGGCCGCCTCCCGCTTCTCCATCGTCCAGGGAGATATCACAACGTTTGCTGTGGACGCCATTGCCAACGCGGCCAATACCAGCCTTCTGGGCGGAGGCGGAGTGGACGGCGCCATCCACCGGGCAGCGGGGCCGGAGCTTTTGGCAGAATGCCGGACCCTGGGCGGCTGTGCCACCGGCCAGGCAAAGCTCACCAACGGTTACCGGCTTCCAGCCCGTTTCGTGCTCCATACGCCGGGGCCCGTCTGGAACGGCGGAGGAGAGGGAGAGGAAGCTCTGTTAAAAAGCTGTTACGAAAGCTGTCTTAAGCTGGCGGCGGATCATGGCTGCAAAACTGTGGCCTTTCCGTCCATCAGTACGGGGATCTATGGATTTCCCCTGGAGAAGGCCGCTCCCATCGCCGTGGGGACCATTCTCCGTTTTTTGGAGGACCACCAGGATATGGAGGTGCAGATGGTCTGCTTTGACGGCCGGACCAGGAACGCTTATGAGGAGGCGTTTAAGGACTGGGGATAAACGGAGGGAGGAGGAAGGAAAATGGGAATTCTTGGAAATGTTTTATGGTTTATTTTTGGAGGAGCCATCGGGGGCCTAAGCTGGTGCCTGACGGGCTGCCTCTGGTGCATCACTGTCATTGGGATCCCGGTGGGGCTCCAATGCTTTAAGCTGGCGTCCTTAAGCTTTTTCCCTTTTGGGAAGGAGGTCCGGTACGGCGGAGGCGCAGGCTCCTTTCTTCTGAACGTGATCTGGCTTCTGGTATCGGGGCTTCCCCTGGCCCTGGAGCATGTGGCCATGGGCCTGCTCCTCTGTGTGACCATTCTGGGGATCCCCTTCGGTCTCCAGCAGTTTAAGCTGGCAAAGCTGGCTCTCCTGCCCTTTGGGGCAGAGGTGGTCATCCTGTGATCAGACTGGAACGGAAAAAGCCGTCCGGCTTCCGGCCGGAGTACGTTTTCACACGTATTCCGGAGGTGGAAGCCGGACGGCTTTTTATATTTGGCAGGATCCCGCCATGCAGAAGCTACATGGCTGCGGGCATGAATACATTGATGCCGGGGCCGATGGGAAGGTCTAAAAGCATCCAGGCAACCAGTAAGAGGATCCAGAAGACCTCCAGGATCACGGCTACCATCAGGTTGCAGGAGATGATCTGGCCGATCTTTAAGTTCTTATCGTACTTGGCCTGGGCCACGCTTAAAAGCATCCAGAGATAAGCGGAGGTGGGGCCGAAGAGGTTTCCAGCGGAGTCGCCCAGACGATAAATGATCTGGGTAAAGCCGGGATGGTAGTCCAGCAGCAGGAACATGGGAACGAAGATCGGAGCGAAGATCGCCCATTTTGCAGAGCCGGAGCTGAAGAATACGTCCACCAGGGTTACGAGGATAATGAAGCCAATGCACATGGGGATCCCCGTAAAGCCAATGCTTTCCAGGAAATCTGCGCCTGCAATGGCGGACATGGCTCCCAGGTTGGTCCAGGAGAACAGACCCTGGAACTGTCCGCAGAAGAAACAGAAGCCCACGTAGGTACCCATGGCAGCCATCTGTTTTACAATGGCCTTATGGATGTCCACCAGACCCTTAAAGTTTCCGGAGGCATAGCCGTAGGAAACGCCCGCGATGACGAACAGAAGGAAGATAATGGGGATCAGGCCCTTTAAGAACGGAGAACCGATGAGGCCGCCGTCTTCGGCTGCAATGACTCCTGTGAAGAACAGGACCAGCAGACAGGCCACATAGACCAGGGTCGAGATCCCGGAGGCCCGGAGCCCCTTTTTCTCAGACGGAGTCAGGTCTTCCATTTTTTCCAGTTCGCCGTGGTAAACGCCGAATCTGGGCTCCACGATCTTCTGTACAAGGATTCCGATAACGACTACACAGAGAACAGTGGAAGCGATCTTAAAGATCCAGTTGCAGGTCACGTCCACGGTAAAAGCGGAATCTCCCATAAAGGAAGCCAGGGTATCGTTGGTGATCCCCATAAGGAGCGTATCCGTACCGGAGATGACCGGATTGGCGGCGTAGCCCACCTGGGCTCCGATATAGCCGCAGATCATACCGGCCACCGGATGCTTTCCAACACCCATGAAGGCCATGGCAGCCAGGGGCGGTACCATAACGCTGGCGGCGTCGGAGGCCAGGTTTCCGATGATGCCGATGAGCACGCATACATAGGGGACCAGGGCAGCGGGAACATTTTTCATGGAGCTTCTTAAAAGAGAATTGAGCATCCCGGCTTCCTCACAGATACCGGTGCCGATGGTCATGGTAAGCACAAGACCAAGGGGGGCGAAGCCGGTGAAGTTTTTCACCATATTGTCCAAGAACCAGAGAAGGCCTTCTTTTGAAAAGAAGTTCTTTGACATGACGATCTCTCCGGTGGCCGGATTGGTGAGACTGGTGCCCAGGAAGGTGAAGATCGTTCCCAGGATGGCCACAATAAAGAACAGGAACACGAACAGCATGGTCGGCGGCGGCAGCTTATTGCAGACAGTCTCAACTCCGTCCATGAAACGGGCCAGCAACGGTTTCTTCTCTACGGTCTTTTCTTTCATGGCGTTTCCCCCTTTGTAATAGATTGAAAAAAGTATGTTGAATACTATACCATAATACCATATATTGTGCAAAAAATCCAGCAAAGTTTTCAATATTTAGCGGATAATTAACGCATTATATTGAAAACATCCGATTAAAAAATGGAATACGTAAACGATTCGGAATGTTATGAATGTTTTGAAACGGATCCGGAACATGACGCTGCCAGTCTTGAAAATCCGACGGGATTGTAGTAAAATTAACATTGTATGCAGCTGCGCAGAATGCGCTGGGACAGGCAACAGATTCAATAAGAAAAGGAGAATGAGATCCGTGTATATTACCGACGATATCATTTATGCAGGCGTCAACGACCACCAGGTGGATCTGTTTGAGGGACAGTATCGGGTCCCCAACGGAATGGCCTACAATTCCTATGTGATAAAAGATGAAAAAATTGCCGTTATGGATACGGTGGATGGAAAATTCACCCATGAATGGCTGGACAATGTGGAGAAAGCCCTGGCAGGAAGAAAGCCGGATTATCTGGTGGTCCAGCATATGGAGCCGGACCACTCGGCCAATATCCAGAATTTTATGAAGGCTTATCCAGAGGCAGTGATCGTGGCCAATGCAAAGACCTTCTGTATGGTTGGGAATTTCTTCCGCTCCATGGATTTAGAAGGCCGGACCCTGGAGGTGAAAAACGGGGACAGCCTTTCCCTGGGAAAACATGTGTTAAATTTTGTATTTGCTCCCATGGTCCACTGGCCGGAGGTCATGGTGACCTATGACAGCACGGATAAGGTCCTGTTTTCTGCCGATGGCTTCGGAAAATTCGGGGCTCTGGATGTGGAAGAGGACTGGGATGACGAGGCGAGACGGTATTATATCGGGATCGTGGGCAAGTACGGGGCACAGGTGCAGAACCTGTTAAAGGCGGCCTCTGCGCTGTATATCCAGACCATCTGCCCCCTGCACGGACCGGTGTTAAAGGAAAATCTGGGCCACTACCTGGAAAAATACCATACCTGGTCTTCCTACGGGGTGGAGGACGACGGCGTGGTCATCGCTTATACATCCGTATATGGAAATACGAAAAAGGCGGCTGAGACGCTGGCAGCGAAGCTGACGGAAAAAGGATGCCCCAAAGTGGTCTTATGCGATCTGGCCCGGATGGATATGTCAAAGGCTGTGGAAAACGCTTTCCGTTACGGCAAGCTGGTACTGGCCACCACCACCTATAATGCCGATATCTTCCCCTTCATGCGGGAATTCATCGACCATCTGACGGAGCGGGGCTTTAAAAAGCGCACGGTGGGACTGATGGAAAACGGCTCCTGGGCTCCCATGGCAGCAAAGATCATGAAGGGAATGCTGGAGGGCTCCAAGGACATCACCTGGCTCAATACGACTGTAAAGATCACCTCCTCCTTAAGCGAGGATAATTTAAAGGAGATCGACGCCATGGCCGAGGAGCTGTGCCGGGAGTATATCGCCAGATCCGATGAAAAGGCCAATAAGCACGACATGACCGCTTTATTTAAGATCGGCTACGGTCTTTATGTGGTCACCTCCAACGACGGGACCAGGGATAATGGCCTGATCGTGAATACGGTGAGCCAGCTGACGGATAATCCGTTCCGGGTGGCGGTGAACATCAATAAGGCCAATTATTCCCATCATGTGATCAAAAAGACAGGGATCTTAAACGTCAACTGCCTGTCTGTGGAAGCGCCCTTTGAGGTATTCCAGAATTTCGGCTTCCAGAGCGGCCGGAACGTGGACAAATTTGAAAGCTGGGAGACATGCCGGTCCGATAACGACCTGGTGTTCCTTCCCAAGTACATCAACGCCTTCATGTCCTTAAAGGTGGAACAGTACGTGGATCTGGATACTCACGGCATGTTCATCTGTACCGTTACAGAGGCCCGCGTCATGAGCGATAAGGAGACCATGACCTATACGTATTACCAGAAGAATGTGAAGCCGAAGCCGGAAACAGACGGCAAAAAGGGCTTTGTCTGCAAGATCTGCGGATACATTTATGAGGGAGATACCCTTCCCGACGACTATATCTGTCCCTTATGCAAGCATGGAGCCGCGGATTTTGAGCCCATCGGGTAAATATCAGGTTTTTCTTGCAATCTGGAAAAATCGTGGTATGATAATACCATGCACATCAGATGTGCCGGGGCCGCACAGAAAGGCGGAACCGTAAACTGAATATGGAAAAAGAGGGAGCTTGCCGCGGCAGGCTGAGAGGGAATGAAGGAACGATTCCGACCTGTTGAACCTGATACGGATAATGCCGGCGTAGGAATGAAGCGAGTCATTGGAGGAACTTATCCGTTTGGGATAGGTTCCTTTTTTTCATGTTTCTTTCCTCTTTTTCAAAAATCATGGAAGGAGAGCGGATATGGATTACACAACACAGATGGACGCGGCCAGAAAGGGGATCATTACCCGGGAAATGGAGCTGGTGGCCAGAAAAGAGAAGAGGACGGCGGAGGAGATCCGTCAGTGGGTGGCAGAGGGCCGGGCGGCCATTCCCTGCAACCGGGTCCATAAGGCCCTGGATCCCAACGGCATCGGCTCCATGCTGAAGACGAAGATCAATGTGAACCTGGGGACCTCCAGAGACTGCATGGATCTGGACACGGAGGTGGAGAAGGTGAACCGGGCCGTGGCCATGGGAGCGGAAGCGATCATGGATCTCAGCTCCTTTGGAGATACCCGCGTTTTCCGGAGACGGCTCACAGCAGAATGTCCGGCTATCATCGGCACCGTACCGATTTACGACGCTGTGGTATATTATCACAAGGCCTTAAAGGAGATCACCACCGAAGAGTGGCTGGATATCGTCCGGATGCACGCGGAGGACGGCGTGGACTTTATGACCATCCACTGCGGCATCAACCGGTCAACGGCAAAGCGCTTTAAAGAAAACAGGCATCTCACCAATATCGTTTCCCGGGGCGGCTCCATTATCTTTGCGTGGATGGAGATGACGGGGAAGGAAAACCCGTTTTATGAGCATTTTGACGACATTCTGGAGATCTGCCGGGAGTACGACGTGACCTTAAGCCTGGGAGACGCCTGCCGTCCGGGGTGTCTTAAGGACGCCAGCGATATTTCCCAGATCGAGGAATTAGTGACCCTGGGAGAGCTGACAAGACGGGCCTGGGAAAAGGATGTCCAGGTGATCATCGAGGGGCCGGGCCATATGCCCTTAAACCAGATCGAGGCCAATATGCGGATCCAGAAGGAGATCTGCAAGGGAGCCCCGTTTTATGTTCTGGGACCGCTGGTGACCGACGTGGCCCCCGGATATGACCATATTACGGCGGCCATTGGAGGAGCCCTGGCAGCAGCGGCAGGCGCGTCCTTCCTCTGCTATGTGACTCCGGCGGAGCATTTAAGGCTTCCCAATGTGGACGATGTAAAGGAGGGGATCATCGCGTCCCGGATCGCTGCCCATGCGGCGGATATCGCCAAGGGGATCCCGTCGGCCATGGACTGGGACAATGAAATGAGCCTGGCAAGAAAAAATCTGGACTGGGAGAAGATGTTTTCCCTGGCCATTGATCCGGAAAAGGCCAGACGGTACCGGGCAGAGGCAAAGCCGGAAAAGGAAGATACATGCTCCATGTGCGGGAATTTCTGCGCGGTAAAGAATATGAACCGGATCCTGGATGGAGAGATCGTAAATATTTTTGAAGAGTAGGGGGAGAGGGTCATGAAGATTTCTTTGAAAAAAACAGTAACAGCGGCCATGCTGGCGGCGCTGACCGTGGCGTTATCGGGCTTTTATATCCCCATCGGGGTATCCAAATGCTATCCCATCCAGCATATGGTCAACGTTTTGTGCGCTGTATTTTTAGGCCCAGGCTACGGAGTCATGGCGGCCTTCTGTACCTCTCTGATCCGGAACCTCATGGGAACCGGAAGCCTTCTGGCCTTTCCGGGGAGCATGGTGGGGGCGCTGCTCTGCGGCATCCTGTATGAGAAAACGGGAAAGCTGCTGCCCACATACCTGGGAGAGGTAATTGGAACAGGCGTCCTGGGCGGGATGCTCTGCTATCCGGTGGCAGTGGTCCTCATGGGAAAAGAGGCGGCGCTTTTTACGTATGTGATGCCCTTCCTTATGAGCACCTGCTGCGGGACCATCATGGCTGCGGCCTTTGTGGGAGTGCTGGAAAAGAGCCATGTGATCTCTTATATCCGGGGAGTTATGGGGGACGCATAAACGAAAAAAAGCGATGGAAAGAAAGTGCTCCGGTCATATGGCTGGAGCATTTTTTATTTGATAGGAAATTCCTATCAAATAAAAAAGCACTTCGTGCAGAATC
>NZ_JAXXBR010000090.1:0-19840 GCF_037242085.1 Alitiscatomonas sp.
CCAGGCCGCCGGGCTTACAGTGTGCAGCGGCGGGATCGTGGGCATGGGCGAGACCCCAGAGGACCAGGTGGACATGGCGCTCTCGCTGCGGGAGCTGGGGATCCGCTCGGTTCCCGTCAACATGCTGAACCCCATTCCCGGGACGCCCTTGGGACACCTGGCCCCGCTGACCGGAGACCAGATGCGCCGGATCGTGGCCGTATTCCGCTTCCTTCTTCCAGATGCCTTCATCCGCCTGGCTGGAGGACGGGGCCTCCTTCCCGACAAAGGGCGGAGCTGTTTCCTTTCCGGCGCCAATGCCGCCATCTCCGGCGATATGCTGACCACCTCCGGCATCTCCACGGCTGCGGATCTTCAGATGTTAAGCGAACTGGGCTGCGTCCTTTAGGATCTCCAGCTGTTCAAATCCCAGATTCCCGCCCGAGATCACAAAACAGACCTTATCCTCTTTTCCCACCGGGATCCGCCCCTCTAAAACGGCACCGATCCCGATACAGGCCGACGGCTCCGCCAGGACCTTCCCCTCCATCAGGAGCAGCTTCATACCCTTCAGCATGAACGGATCATCCACCGATGCGAAGCCGTCCACATACGCCTTCACCACCGGGAAATTTTTAAGGCCCGGCCGCTGGGACACCAGGGCATCAGCCAGGGACTTCTTCATGGGCACCAGCACCGGTTCCCCGGCCTTCAGGCTCTCCGTATACCGCGGAAGGGCCGACGGCTCTGCCCCGTATACCTTTGTATGATCCGACACGGATTTCACCGCCGCAGAAACGCCGCCGATGAGTCCGCCGCCGCTGGCCGGGACGATGACTGTGGAAAGCTCCGGACACTGTTCCATCAGTTCCAGGCCCAGAGTCCCCTGGCCTGCCATCACATCGTAATCGTCATAGGGCGGGATCATGGTGCTGCCCCTCTCCATACAGATCCGCTCCGCCACCTCAAACCGCTCCGGTGCTTCGCAGAGCACCACCTCGGCCCCCAGCTCCATAATAGCTTTTTTCTTAGCCTCCGGAGCCGTCCGCGGCATTACGATCACCGCCCTGGCCCCCTTCATTCTGGCTCCATAAGCGATGGCCCGTCCGTGGTTCCCCGAAGATGCCGCCACGATCCCCCGAGAAAGCTCCTCCTCTGTCAGCGTCAGGATCCGGTTCATGGCCCCCCGGAACTTAAATGCCCCGGTCTTCTGCATACACTCTGCCTTGACATATACCTGGCAGCCCAGGTATGCATCCAGTGCCTTAAGCCTCAGAAGCGGAGTCTCATCCACAAACGGAGCGATCCGTTCCCTGGCCTCCTGGATCTGTTTTCCCGTAAATTCCATTGCCTTCTCCTCCTTTTCTTCACCGCCGTTCATTCTCAGAGCGACCATTGTCCAGTTCCCTTTTCGCGGAGATCCGGCAGAACGCTGCTCCCTCTGCCGGTCCCGGAACATCCTTTTTCTAATTATATAGCTATTATCATAGGGGTCCTGCCATTTTGTCAACCTGGCTGTGAGATTTTTTACAGTATCCGGCAGCAGTTCCTTCTGTTCCTCTGATTTTTCTATTTGACAAAACGCCTTCTTATGCTAAAATGAAACACGAAATTTCATGATTTTCTCAAAAATTATATTTAGGAGGTTTCGTATGGAAAACCACACGATCATCCAGGTGGAGGACAAGGTCCCCTTCCGGCTTCTGATCCCCTTAAGCATCCAGCACATGTTCGCCATGTTCGGCGCGTCAGTGCTGGTCCCCTTCCTGTTCGGGATCAACCCGGCCGTCGTTCTTTTCATGAACGGGCTGGGCACTCTGCTTTTCATTCTGGTCACCAAGGGAAAGGCTCCGGCCTATCTGGGCTCCAGCTTCGCCTTTCTGGCTCCTGCCGGCATCGTCATTGCCAACTGGGGCTATGAATACGCCCTGGGCGGCTTCGTGGCCGTGGGGTTTGCCGGCTGTATCCTGGCGTTCATCATTTATAAAGTGGGGTATAAATGGATCGACATCGTCCTTCCCCCCGCCGCCATGGGCCCTGTGGTGGCTCTCATCGGCCTGGAGCTCTCCGGCAGCGCCGCCAGCAACGCCGGCCTTCTGGATGAAGTCATCGATCCCCGGAATGCCATCGTATTTTTCGTGACCCTGGGCTTTGCCGTATTCGGCTCCGTCCTGTTCCGCGGCTTCCTCTCTGTGATCCCGATCCTGATCGCCGTGATCGCCGGATACGTGGCTGCGGCCATTACCGGGATCCTGGACTTTTCCGCTGTCATGACCGCTCCGATCTTTGCCCTGCCAAACTTTTCTGCTCCAAAGTTTGATCTCCAGGCCATCCTGATCATCCTTCCGGTGATCCTGGTCATCACCTCCGAGCACATCGGGCACCAGGTGGTCACCAGCAAGATCGTAAACCGCGATCTCCTAAAGGAACCGGGACTCCACCGCAGTCTGTTCGGAGATAATTTCTCCACCATGCTGTCCGGTCTCATCGGCTCCGTTCCCACCACCACCTATGGGGAGAACATCGGCGTTATGGCCGTTACCAAGGTATACAGCGTCCAGGTCATCGCCGGCGCGGCCGTGTTTTCCATCATCTGCTCCTTCATCGGAAAGCTGTCGGCCCTGATCCAGACCATCCCCGGCCCGGTCATCGGCGGGATCTCCTTCCTGCTTTATGGAATGATCGGCACCTCCGGCCTGCGGATCCTGGTGGATTCCCAGGTGGACTACGGCAAGAACCGGAACCAGGCCCTGACTGCCGTGATCTTCGTTACCGGCCTCTCCGGCATTAAGGTGAACTTTGGAAACGTCCAGCTCACCGGTATGGTGCTGGCCTGCGTAACCGGAATGATCCTTAGCCTGGTATTCTACGTGTTTGATAAGCTGAAGCTGACCAACGATCAGTAAACCGAAAGCTGTTCCTGCCGACATTGAAATTCCATCTGGGCCCGGCCCGTTTGGGCAGGATCCAGGACTTTTTTCTCCAGTACCCAAAATTTCACCAATTTTTGGGCACTGGGGATTTTTTTTGCATCTGGTACCCAAATTTTCCTGTTTTAGGGGATTTTTGCTCAAAAAATCCCGGACACTTTTTATACATAGTCCAGTTCATTACTTCCCGAACTGCCAAATGCCAGATGATCCAGCAGGTATGACTGCATTTCCTCGCCGGAGCGGCACCAGAAGCATGAGCTGGAAAATCCCCTGCTGGCACACAGCGCCTCTACGCCGCCGGGACCAGATGGACCTGGATGCCTCCCTGTGCCTCCATCTCCAATTCTGCCTCTTCCTGCTTCTCATAGGGATTCCCGGCAGACAGCACTGCCGTTCTCAGCCGTTCTGTTACTGTTTCATAGGTACTCCCGTTCTTCATCTCATACACAAATACAAACGTGTCCGAGGAATACCCATGGTCCCGGCCGAACAGGGCCGCCGCGTACCGCTCATCCTCAGAGCTCTCCGGCTTCCGCTCCAGGACTGCATCTCCAAGAGCCAGTGTCACCGTCCCCGGGTACGCATCCCGCAGCATATGGGCCTTGATCCGGATCTCATAAGCGCCTTCCCCGGACTGGACACAGGATACCTCTGTCACGTCAAACCAGCCTGTGCCGTCTCCATATTCCATCTGCACCGGAAGTTCATCTGAAAGCTCTGCGGAAACCGGCTCCATTTCCCGGAGAACGTATACCGGCGGCCGCTTCACATAAATGACCTCCGGCGCTCTCTCACCGGCATACTGGAACCAGTACCTGTATGTCCCGGTCTGCGCTCCCAGCTCCTGGTATCCCAGACAGATCAACGACTCTTTAAATTCCGGATCTCTGGCCGCCTCCAGATACGAGGGCGGAAGAAATTCCTTTGTTTCTGAAAACGCAGCATCCACTGAAAATCTTCCTACGGATACCTCCGGCTCTCCTTTTCCCTCCCCGGCTATCAAGAGCACCCGGAGCAGGTACACGACTAACGCGGCTGTCAAAAACCTGGTCCAGAAAGTTTCATGGTGATATTCTTTTTTCATTCAGATCCACTCCTTCCTGACTGAATTGCTTTCTTTTTCGCTTTTTCTTTATCTATCTATAATATATTTTATTTCGATTTTCTTGTAAATATATGTCTTGCTTTTTATTTAGCGGAGCATTTTTTATATCATAGGGCGAACTTTCCTGGTGATATAAAAAACGGAGATGCAGATTTCTCCGCATCTCCATTCTTCCATCCCATTCTCATGTTCTGGTTTCCAAAGGATCTCCTTTACCTGATCCATGCGCCATCTGCGCCCACTGTATATCCATCCGTAGTTGTGGTCCCAGCTGCCATGGATCCCAACGGACCGCCGCTTATGGTATTGAAGAAATACCACTTGCCGCCGATCTCATGCCATCCGGTATACATATAGCCCTGGGTTCCATCGGAATACGGATGCAGATAATACCAATGTCCGCCTTCGTTCAGCCACCCTGTCTCCATATAGCCGTCGGCATTGAAATAGTACCAGCTGGAAACGCCGTTCCATACTAGCTCCGCCCATCTGGAAGCCGGCCACGTTCCATCATTATAACGGAACCACCAGCCAGTGTCATTCTTCACCCACTCGCCAGTCTTATTCGCTGCCTTGTCCTCCAGATACCACCGGCCGCGGCCATAGGAGGAACCAGAACTGCCGCCAGAGGATGTTTTTTCCTTTTCGTTGGTAAACGTCAGCTTAAACTCGCTTAAATGCCAGGTGCTGATCGTGATGAACTTATATCCATTTTCATTCTCGATCGTATACTGGCCGATGCTTTCTCCTTCATGCTCCACATTGGCATACTGGTCCTCCACCAAAGACGGTACCGGAAGCCGGAACCTAAAGGAAAGCCGTCTCGCCAGCTTATCGGAAGAAAGATCCAGTTCTTCCTGGGTTCCAGAGATCACCTGGCCATTCTCGTCCAGAAGGACTTTGCTGGCGTTCACCTCGAATACCATGGTCTTGGGAAGCACCTTCACGCCTGTCACATTTCCGGCCGCATCCTTTTCCACGATCGTTTCATAGGATATGCTCTTGGGTGTCTGTGACAGAGAGATCCGGGCATGCTCGCCCTCTTCCAGCAGACCATTGCCCTTTACTGCCGCAGCCAGGTCATGAACTGCATTCTTATTGCCCACAACCGCCTGGTTTTTATCCAGATCCATCACAGACTGGTCAGCCTCCTCCACCTTCTGTGCAAACTGTTCTTCGGAAACAACACCGGAAACCTCTTCAGGAAGCTTCGGTGTCTCCACGGTCAGTTCGCTCATATCAACACTGGCGCCTCCGTCCTCTGCGCTGGCTTCCTCAGAAGCGTCAAAGACGATGACCGGATACGAGGCCAGGACCGTTCCGCTGGGAAGGGCCACGCGGACTACTGTATTTCCGCTATCTGCCGCAGACAGCCGGATCTTAGCCGCTGCTTCGTCCATTTCTGCCTTTACGACCGCTCCGTCTTCCTCTTTCACTTCCACAGAGCCGCCATGTTTTAATACGTTCCTTACAAAAACTGGAAGATCAATATTAGCTTCCTTCTTATCCTTCGTATCCAGATAAACCGTTTCCGTTTCCACCTGGGGAATTGTTACAGCAATCTTTCTGGATAGTGTTGTTTCTTTTGTTTCTCCATTGGCCGCCGGATAGGAAAGAACGGCATAGATCTGGCCTTCTGCGTCCGCTGCCGGTACATCGATGGCCGCATACTCGTCCACATTTCCGGTGGGTACCATAGTCTCTGCATCAAAATCCGTATGTACAATAATTTCCAAAACTTCTGGATCCTTTCCAGTATAGTTGGAAACCTTTGTCTCTGCCTGGAAGGTCTGGCCAAGAGTCACCGTTTCCGGCACTGCCAGAGAAACCTCCGGCGCTTCTACGGTAAAGGACGTGCTGCCCTCTGCGCGGTTGTCAGAATCCTCGTCCTCAAACCGGACCGATGCTGTGGCATTTCCTGCGCCCACAGCTTTTGCCGTCATTTTCCTCGGCTCAGAGGTCTCGATCTCAGCCACAGAGCCGTCGTCGATCGTCCATGTGTATGCTGCGTCGCTGGCTGTGGCGGTAACCATTCCAGACGTTTTCGCCGCCTTCTTTGCCGAAGCGGTAAAGGAAATGATATCGCCGATCTTTGCCGTCTCAGGAGTTGCAGTCACAAGGAAATCTCCGCCAACACTCACATGGACCGTATCTGATACGGTATATTCTTTTCCATTGATGGTTTCCGTATAGGAAGCGGTCACAGCCGCCGCACCAATGTCATTGCCAGTCAGAACCGCCCGGGTCCCGTCCTCACTGGAGGCTTCCACCGAAACCACAGATTCATTATCACTCTCCCACTGGATGGCATTGGACGGAGAAGCCATGGGAACCAGGAGTTTTACTTCTGCCCCGACCTCCTTCTCCCCATTCACTTCCAGCTTTACATTTTCCGTATCCGCTGTTACAGAAGCCGGTGCGGAGGTTACCGTCACGCCGGGAACCGGTTCCGCAAGAAGATCCGGAACAACGCCTTTATACTGAACGCCGGTCCTATTCGCCGTATAGTACGGATATTTTCCATCTTCGCTGGGCGTACCCTTCGATGCTGCCGTGATACGGATGACCGTATCCAGATTTCCGTCTTCCTTAAATCCGTAAGAAGCAAGGATGTCTTTCTGGTTTTCTGTTGAACCAGCAAACCGGCTGTAAAATTCTTTTACATGCTCCTGGATCGACTGGAACCCGCCGAAAACAGCGCGATACTTAAAGTTTTCTCCCAGATAGAGATCCGCATCTTTTACGATTCCGTAGTTGATATCGCCAAATCCCCATTGGGAAATTCCCTCCGCTTCCGTCTGGTTATACTGGGAGCCAGCAGAAATCACGCCCTTGACCTCGCCCTCAATGAAATTCATATCCAGGCTTTCGATCAGAGTACGCTGGCATCCGGCCACCTCTCCAATGGTCACGCCCGGGCCGTTTACATTCAGCGTTCCCTTGGCAAGAGTGCCGTTCGTTGCGCCAGGCATAACCGATTTCCTTACGGTCGCATTACCTTCAATATTGATGGTCAGATCATCTATGGATGTATAGCCAAAGCACCCGAAAACATTTCCAACAACAGCATTATTTTTAACGGTGACTGTTCCCGTTCCGATATGCTGTTCACTGGCCTTGGAGAACGCGCCGTTTCCGCTGGATATCGAACGGTTGGCATAAATGATATCTACACTGCCGCCCTCCACGGTGATCCGGGCATCCTCCACATCATACGTCTTTCCCGCTGCTTTCTCTCCGCTGGAAGAGCCGATCAAATATGTGACAGCTCCGCTTTTCATCGTAATCTGGGTGGACGGCAGATTTCCTTCTATCCCGCCGCCGACGATGGCAGTATACTTGTCCTTATCCTTTCCTTCCACCTTGACCCAGGTATTATCATAGGCCGGATGGCTGTCCAGATGGACATAGGTGCTGCCTTCGTACTCTTCTACGGTCACTGGATTTCCATTGGCATAGTACGAGGTTATCGCAGCGTTGTCATAGGTATGGGGCACCACCGTGATTCCAGTTTCCACACGGCTCTCGCCCTGGATTCCCAAGGGTTCCGCCAGCGCCGGGAAGGCCGTCATGCCCATTACCATAGAAACCGCCAGCATCGCCGACACGATCCGCTTGCACTTTCTCATATTGCATTCCTCCTTATATATTTGGGGAGCAAGAACCAGGGGAGTACGGCACTGAAGGACATAAATCTGTTTATATCAGGCACCAGATTCTCTTGAGTTTTCTTGCATCCTGTAAGTATTATAGCCATTTTTCATAGCTTTTTCAAGGGCGCGGCAGGCGAATCTGCTGAAATAAGTGCCGTTTATACTGTAAAATCCATATGTGCTGTATGGCTCTTGACATAAACAGATTTATCGGATGTTTGATTTTGCATCTGCCTCCACAACGCAATCTCCCCGTCCAATGCACAAAAAAGCCTGGAAAAACGGCCTTTGTTTCCAATTTGCCGTCTCTCCAGGCTATTTTTACAATCTGCTCATCCGCTTCCCGCCAGCGGTGCATTTCGTCTTACAAAAAGATTAATGCGCCCTGGCCAGGATAGGAGAACGTATTCTTAGTGCTCCTCCACCAGCGAGAGCCGCACCAGCGCACGCCTAAGCGCCGCCTCGGCCCTGGCGATATCCGTCTCCGGACTGTGCTCCGCAAGCCGCCTTTCGGCACGGATCCTGGCTTCATTGGCCCTGGCCCCATCGATCTCCTCCGGCCATTCACAGACCTCCGCTAAGATGGTCATCTTCTCCGGAAGGATCTGAAGAAAGCCGGAAAGGAGCGCCGCCTTTTTCACCTGGCCGTCCTGATGGATCTTTAAAACGCCCGGCGCCGCCGCTGTGGTCAGCGGGATATGCTGGGGGTAAACGCCCAGCTCGCCGTCTGCGGTATTCAGCTCCACCATGGACACATCCCCGTGGAAGAACTCCTTATCAGGCGTGATCACCTGAAGCTTCATCGTTTCCGCCATGTTCCCACCCCCTATTTCACGCGGGCAAGAACGTCATCCATATTTCCTGCGTTCAGGAACAGGTTCTCCGGAATATCGTCGTGCTTTCCTTCCAGGATCTCCTTGAAGCCCTGGATGGTCTCGGAAAGCGGCACGTAGCGGCCCTCCAGGCCAGTAAACTGTCCAGCAACGAAGAACGGCTGGGACAGGAATCTCTGGATCTTTCTCGCTCTGGATACGGTCAGCTTATCCTCCTCGGAAAGCTCGTCCATACCCAGCATGGCGATGATATCCTGGAGCTCCTTATATCTCTGGAGTACCTCCTGAACGCCCCGGGCCACCCGGTAATGCTCCTCGCCCACGATACGCGGGTCCAGGATACGGGAGGTGGACTCTAAGGGATCCACCGCCGGATAAATACCCAGCTCCACGATGGAACGGCTTAAAACAGTCGTTGCATCCAGGTGGGTGAAGGTATTGGCCGGAGCCGGGTCCGTTAAGTCGTCGGCCGGAACGTAGACCGCCTGTACGGAGGTGATGGAGCCGCTCTTTGTGGAAGTGATCCGCTCCTGGAGCGCGCCCATCTCCGTCTGTAAGGTCGGCTGGTATCCAACGGCTGACGGCATACGGCCCAACAGCGCGGACACCTCGGAGCCTGCCTGGCTGAAACGGAAGATATTGTCAATGAATAAAAGTACGTCCTTTCCGCCTTCATCACGGAAATACTCCGCCATGGTAAGGCCTGTAAGGCCCACACGCATACGCGCTCCCGGCGGCTCGTTCATCTGTCCGAATACCATGGTGGTCTTATTGATAACGCCGGACTCCTGCATCTCATAATACAGGTCGTTTCCTTCACGGGTACGCTCACCTACTCCGGTAAATACAGAATAGCCGCCGTGCTCCGTGGCGATGTTCCGGATCAGCTCCTGGATCAGAACCGTCTTTCCAACGCCTGCGCCGCCGAACAGACCGATCTTTCCGCCCTTCTGGTAGGGGCATAACAGATCCACGACCTTGATGCCGGTCTCTAAGATCTCCGTCTCCGTGGACTGGTCCTCAAAGCTGGGGGCCTTTCTGTGGATCGGAAGCTTCTTTTCTGTCTGCGGCTTCTCTTTATTGTCGATGGGCTCGCCCAGTACGTTGAAAATACGTCCCAGCGTATTCTCTCCCACAGGGACCATGATCGGTCCTCCGGTGGCCACGGCTTCCATACCGCGGACAAGGCCGTCTGTGGGACCCAGAGCGATACATCTTACCGTATCGTCACCAAGATGCTGGGCGACCTCCACCACAAGAGTGTCCCCGTCCTTCCTGGTGATCTCAATGGCGTCATTGATCTCAGGAAGTCCGCCCTGGGGAAACTTAATATCCAGAACGGCACTGATGACCTGAGTGATCTTACCAATGCTTTTCTCTGCCATCCTCTTTCTCCTTGTTTTGATTTTAATTTTACCCTTCGATCGCATTCGCTCCGGCGATGATCTCCGTCAGCTCCTGGGTAATGGAGCCCTGTCTTGCACGGTTATACTGCAGAGACAGCTTTTCGATCATCTCCTCGGCGTTGTTGGTGGCCGAATCCATGGCCGTCATACGGGCCCCGTTCTCACTGGCCACCGCCTCTAAAAATGCGCCGTAGATCAGGCTGCTGACGTATTTGGGAATGATCGCGTCCAGCACCTCCGTCTCGTCGGGCTCATAGTTCATAAGAAGGAGATCCGGCTTTAGGCCCTCTCCCCCTGCATCGCCCTTGAGCTCCGCCGCCTCCGTATCCACTGGAAGGAGCTTCATGAACCGCGGGATCTGGCTCACCGTATTCTTAAACGACGTATAAGCCAGATAGATCTCGCCGATCTCCTGTTTTTCAAAAAGAGACAGCAGCTCTCTTGTGATCTCCATGGCATCGGAATACAGGGGCTCATTGATCACATCCGAATGATCCGCCGCGATCTCATAGCCCTTTCTGGCCAGCGCGTCACGTCCCTTCCGCCCCACAGCAAAGATCCTCACATCCTCCGGCTTAAGGCCGCTGCCGGTCACCAGGCGCACCACGTTGGCATTGTAGCCGCCTGCCAATCCCCGGTTGGAGGTGATGACCACCACCGCCTTTTTGGGGGATGTTCCCGGTTTTAAGTATCTGTGGCTGATCCCCTGGGATTTTAAGAGCATTTCCTGGATCATGCTGTACATCATATTGAAATACAGCCTGGAATTCTCCGCCCGGGCCCTGGACTTCTGGAGCTTGACGGTGGCGACAAGTTTCATGGCTTTGGTGATCTGCTCCGTACTCTCGATACTGGATTTCCTGCGTTTAATGTCTCTCATGGTTGCCATGCTCTGTCACCTGCCTTATCTTGCTGCCTTGCACTCTTCAATGGCCTTTTTAAGAAGCTCTTCGGTCTCCGGCTTCATTTCCTTTGTTTCCCGGATGCTCTTCGGGATCTCCGGATATTTTGTGTCGATATACTGGAACAGCTCCTTTTCGAACGCCAGGACCTGGCTGGTGGGAATGTCCAGAAGATATTTCTTCGTAGCCGCGTAGATGATGATGACCTGGTATTCCACCGGCATGGGCTGGTACTGGGGCTGCTTTAATACTTCACGGATCCTCTCGCCCTGGGCAAGCTGCTCCTTGGTGCTGGCGTCCAGCTCAGAGCCGAACTGGGCAAAGGAAGCTAACTCCCTGTACTGGGCCAGCTCCACACGGATGGGAGCCGCGATCTTTTTAATGGCCTTGATCTGGGCCGCACCGCCTACACGGGATACGGAAAGACCGGCGTTGATGGCCGGACGGAAGCCGGAGTTGAACATCTCCGTTTCCAGATAGATCTGGCCGTCGGTGATGGAGATCACGTTGGTGGGGATATAGGCGGAAACGTCGCCTGCCTGGGTCTCGATGATGGGAAGGGCCGTTAAGGAGCCGCCTCCCAGGTCGTCGGACAGCCTGGACGCTCTCTCTAAAAGCCTGGAATGCAGGTAGAAAACGTCGCCCGGATACGCCTCACGTCCCGGCGGTCTCTTTAAAAGCAGGGACAGGGTACGGTAAGCGGCTGCATGCTTACTGAGGTCATCATAGACCACCAGCACGTCCTCTCCGTTCTCCATCCACTCCTCGCCGATGGCACAGCCCGCATAGGGGGCGATATACTGTAAGGGAGCCAGGTCCGAGGCTGTGGAAACCACCAGGGTGGTGTAGTCCATGGCGCCGAACTCCTCCAGGGTCTTTACGATGGAAGCCACTGTGGAGGCCTTCTGGCCGATGGCCACATAGATACAGCGGACGCCGGTGCCCTTCTGATTGATGATGGTATCGATGGCGATGGCCGTCTTACCGGTCTGACGGTCACCGATGATCAGCTCTCGCTGGCCCCGGCCGATGGGGATCATGGCATCGATGGCCTTGATTCCGGTCTGCAGCGGGGTATCCACGGACTTTCTCTCAATTACGCCGTGGGCAACACGCTCGATCTTACGGAACCGGTCCGTATGGATCGGGCCCTTGCCGTCGATGGGCTGTCCCAGGGCATTCACAACACGTCCGGACATGGCATCGCCCACCGGAACCTCCACCACGCGTCCCGTGGTCTTTACTGTGTCGCCCTCGCTGATGCTGGAAGTATCGCCCAGGAGAACCGCACCCACGTTGTCCTCCTCCAGGTTCAGAACCATGCCGTAGATCTCTCCCGGGAACTCCAGGAGCTCTCCCTGCATGGCGTTTTCAAGACCATGGATCCGTGCGATGCCGTCTGCCACCTGAATGACTGTTCCCACGTCAGAAACTTCCAGTTTTGTCGAATATCTTTCAATCTGCTCTTTAATGACCGAGCTGATCTCTTCTGGTCTTAAATTCATTTGAGGTCTGCACCTTCTTTCTATTTACGGTCTGCAGCCTGCCGCCTCTGCGGCCTGCCGCGCGCATCCTACGCCAGCTGCAGCTTCATAAGATCCCTGCGGATCTCCTCCAGCCTGGTCTTGATGCTGCTGTCCACTACCCGGTCGCCGATACGGATCACCAGTCCGCCCAAAAGGGACTCGTCCACAGCATATTCGGTCTCCAGGCTCACAAAGCCTGTGGTCTCCAGAAGTCTTTCCTCCACACGCTTTTTCTGGTCCTCAGACAGCGGTAGGGCGCTGGTGACTTTCACCACGCCGATCTTTTTGTATGCCTTTACCCGGTCTGTAAAATAATCACAGATGGGGATCATGTCGTTCTGACGGCCTTTTTCAATGACAGTCACAAGGAACCCCAGCAGACCATCCGAAAGCTTTCCAGAGAAAATGGCTTCCACCACCTTCTTCTTTTCTTCCTTTATGATCTGCGGATGGTTCAGAAACTGCGCCAGATCCGGATTTTCCAGGAAAATGGTCCGCAGGGCACCGATCTCCTCGTACCACTGGGACAGAACGTTCTTTTCCATGGCCTCTTCAAACAGCGCGTCTCCGTAAACCTTTGACACTAGCTTTGCCATGTGCTCTCACCCATTTCCTTTAATGTCTCCTGGATCAGGGAATCCTGGAGCTTCACATCCATGGACGCCGCCACGGCTTTTCCTGCCATTAAGGACGCGATGGATACGATCTCCGTCTTCACATCCTCCAGAGCCTTCTTCTTCTCCAGGTCGATCTCCCGGCTGGCCCGGTCCAGGATCCGGCCGGCTTCCGCTCTGGCCTCCTCCAGGATCTCAGCCTCCTGCTTCTTTGCCTTCTTTCTGGCCTCGTCCATGATGGCTTCCGCCTCTTTATTGATGGACCGGAGCTTTTCTTCGTACTCAGCCTGGAGCGCCAGGGCGCTTTCCCTGCTGGACTTTGCCATCTCCAGGTCGCCGGCGATCTTCTTTCTCCTCTTCTCCAGGTAGTCCCGGGCCGGGTTGAATAAAAGATAGGACATCGCAAAGAACAGGATAAAGATATTGATTCCCGTGATCACCACATCGTTGATCCATTGAGGGTCAAAATTGATTAACCGTTCCACGGTTTTGTCTCGCCTCCTTTTCTGCTATGTTCATTGGGAAGCCTTAAAAATCAACCGAAAGGCTTAACGAACATAAGGATAATGGCGACTACCAGACCGTAAAGACCTGTGGTCTCGGCAACGGCCTGACCTAAAAGCATCGTGGAAGTAACGTCAGACTTGGCGCCCGGATTACGTCCCACAGCAGACGCGCCGAAACCGGCGGCAATACCCTGGCCGACACCAGGTCCGATACCGGCGATCATTGCCAGTCCAGCACCGATGGCGGAGCATCCATAAATAAAATCCTGTCCAGAAATATTCATAAATAAAACCTCCTGAATAAAAATTTTTTGATTACAGTTTGTCGTTTACGTATACCATGGTCAGCATACAGAATACATACGTCTGGATACAGCCTGAAAACAGGTCGCAGTATACATGCAGTGCCGCCGGTATACCGATCTTAACGAAAATCGGCATCATTCCGTACCACAGGCCCAGAATGATCACACCAGAAAGCATGTTCGCGAACAGACGGAGTGAGATGGAGATCGGATTTGCGAATTCACCGATCAGGTTGATCGGGAACAGCACCGGAAGCGGTTTAAACAAACCGGTGAAGTGACCGACTCCATGGTTTTTGATTCCCTGGTACTGAACGATCGCGAAGGTGACCAGTCCCAGTAAGAACGTCACGCCAAAGTCCGCCGTAACGGTCCGCAGGCCAAAAAGCCCGCTTAAGTTACAGAACAGAATGAACAGGAAGATCGTACCAATATAATTGGCAAACCGTCTGGCCGATGGTCCCAGGATCCCCTGGGTCATCTTTTCCAGCATCTCCACTCCCAGCTCCAGGATGTTCTGGAATGTGCCAGGAACCTCTGTGGCGTGCTTCATGGCTCTGTTGGCGGCAAAGGCCAGGATCAGGAGTACAATGGTGATGATCGTCATCCCCATAGTTGTCGTCGTGATCCACAGTTCCTGTCCGAACAGATGGTATTTCATGATACCATGTATCATAAAATCCGCTTCACTGCCACCACCCATTCTTTCGCCCTCCTTTCTTTTTATGATACGCTGTCTTTCTCGTCAGGCCGGCCGGATCCGGTCCTCCGGTCTGTGATCCTGCGCACTACCGGGTAAAGATAAGCCCCTGTCTTTAATCCCAGTATTCCCACCACCAGGGATAAAAGATTGATATCCGTAAATTTCCAGACCAGAGCGATCCCTCCAAATACGGCCAGGCTCCTTAAGAGAGCATGGGTCACCATCTTTTTTCTGGCATAGTTTTCATCGGCTGAGGCCGCGCACAGCTCCGTTGAATAAGCCATGCTGAGAAGCCACAGCTCAGCCGCCGCCATCCCCGTAAGGATACCTAAGAAGACCGGAGCGCTCCGAAACCAGATCAGGCAAATTAAAAAAAGCACCAGGTTATGGAGAACGATACCTACGGACATGAGGATGACCTGTTTTTTTGTCTCGTCACTCATCATAACAGTCACCATCCCTTCCGTTTATTCCGGCCGGCCCCGTCTCCGGTCCCGTACCGTTTTTTCCAGTTCTCTTCCCGTGCTTTCTCTTCCTTCTCTTTCTCCTCCTGCTCCCGTTCAATGGTCCTCCGGGCCATTTTATAGGCGTTTAAGCCGCCGGCCAGGATCCCCAGGATCAGAAGGGGAAGCGTAAGGCTGGTGCCAAACTGCCGGTCCGCCCACACGCCGGCCGCCACACATAAAAACACGGCGGTCAGCACATTGAGTCCCAGCTGGCTGATCAGCACCAGATTTTCAAATCCGCTTTTCTTACGCACCAGAGCCACTCCTTCTTCATTTTTGCGCATGAGAGTATTATACTCGATTTTTGCGCCTTTGTCCATTTCTAAGCGGTTCTTTTGCTGAAATTCTTGTAACAGTCCAGCCGTGCGGGGATCCGGGCGGGAAAAAGCGTTAAATGCTTGCTTTTATACGCATTTTCCTGTCCGGATCTCCATAGGGCAGACGCCCGGCGCTTCTTGTCCGCAGCAGGCGGGCAAGAAGATCCTCGGCTGGACTGCGGCGATCCTTTGCCAGGACCGGTTCTTACGCATTCTCAACAAAGCGCAATGAAATGTTAAGTTTCTTTATTTTCCTTTTATAGTTTTTCCATACTTACGTCACAATTATCCGGTATACTAAAGCCATAAAACAAAAACAAGAGCCCGGAGGCGAAGAAACGCGCGTTCCAGCTTCCGGGGTCGTCTAACAACACTTCCCGTCTCCACATGAGACAGGGATTTACATACAGCTTACATAGTAACTCTTACATCCCCCTTTTTAGTATTTGTGAAAAGAGCCCCGGTTATGCCGGAGCTCTTTTTATGTGTCTCTTTTCTTTTACCTCATCAGCGCTTTGATATCCCTCTCGCTGCCCATGACCATCAGAGTCTCTCCCTCTGTGAACACGTGCTCCGGCCCCGGCATGGGGAACAGGTTCCTTCCATGGCGGATGGCCAGGATATTGATATTGTGGCGGGTCCGCACCTGGCGCTCCAGGATGCTGTGGCCGGCCCAGCCGTGAGGCAGCTCGATCTCATAGATCCCGTATTCCGGCGTCAGCTCCACATAATCAAAGATTCCCCGGGCTGTTCCGTAGCGGACAGCCAGCCGCTCCGCCACCTCCCGCTCCGCGTAGACCACATGATCGGCCCCATTCCTTAAAAGGAGCTTTTTATAAATATCCCGGGTAGCCCGGGCCACCACATACTTCGCCCCCAGATCCTTTAAATGCACCGTGATCTCCAGGGCCGTCTGAAAGCTTTCTCCAATTCCTACCACGCAGACATCGTAATTCCCCACCCCCAGAGACCGCAGGAAATCCTCGTTGGTGGCGTCTCCGATCTGGATATTCTGGATCACCGGGGCCATTTCATCCGCCCTGGTTTCATCTTTTTCCACCGCCATCACATCATTTCCCTGCTCCTGGAATTTAATTGCCATATGACGGCCAAACCGTCCAAGTCCAATGATCAGAACAGATATCATAATTTCCTCCTCTTATTAACAATGCTGTATCAGCCCACCTGGATCTTTTCCAGGGGCTTTTTCGATGCCACCGGAGGCCGGTCCGAGGCGAAGGCCAAAAGCATGGTCAGGGAACCGGCTCTTCCAAAGATCATCAGAAAGGCCAGCACCAGCTTGGACACCATGGACACCTCCGGCGTGATCCCCAGAGTCACGCCCACCGTGGCAATGGCCGATGTGGTCTCAAACATGGCCGTCAGCACCGGGATCCCCTCGGCCGCAGATAGCACCAGCGTAGACAGAATGATCAGGATCAGATACATCATAAAGATACAGGAGGCCGTCCGGGTGATCCCGTCCTCCAGCCGCCTCTTAAAGCATTCCACATTTTTCTTCTGGCGGAATGTGGAAAAAATGCTCAAAACCAGCACGGCCGCCGTAGTGGTCTTCATTCCTCCGGCTGTGGATCCAGTGGAGCCGCCCACCACCATCAGACAGATCATAAGGAAAATACTCCCTTCCCTGAGAGCCGCCAGGTCCACCGTATTAAACCCGGCCGTCCGGACCGTCACCGACTGGAACAGGGACGCCAGGATCCTGTCTCCCAGGCTCATGCCCTCATAGGCCTCCCCGGTAAGTTCCAGAAGGAACAGCCCCAGTGCTCCGCCGGCCAGAAGAACTGCCGTCATAAACACCACGATCTTTGAATGGAGCCTCAGGTTTTTAAACCGGAACCTGGAATCCAGAAGATCCAGCCACACGAAAAATCCAAGGCCGCCAATGACGATGAGTGCCATGATCACCAAATTCAGATACCAGTTTCCTGCTTCTGCCGTCAGCGAAGAAAATGGTGTTTCTGCACCCATCAGGTCAAATCCTGCGTTGCAGAAGGCGGACACCGAATGGAATACCGAATAATAAAGGCCCTTAAAAAGCCCCAGCCGGGGGCAGAAATAAAGAGCCAGGGCCGCCGCCCCCAGGCCCTCGATCAGAAGCGTCCCCTTCAGGATGAACCTGGTCATACGGACGATGCCTCCTACCTGGGGCGCTGCCACCGCCTCCCGCATAAGGATGCGGGAGGACAGGCCGATCTTCTGGCCCGAAAAGGTATGGGCGGACAAAAGGATCGTCATAAAGCCCAGTCCCCCCACCTGGATCAGCAGGAGCAGGACGATCTGGCCGAACAGGGACCAGTGGGTATACGTATCAAAGCGCACCAGACCCGTCACACAAGCCGCCGAGACTGCCGTAAAAAACGAGTCCGTCACCGGCGTCACGATCCCCTCTCTGGAGGAGACCGGCAGCATCAGAAGGACCGTTCCTATTAAAATCACCGTAAGATATCCCGCCAGAAGCATCCGCGTCGGCGAGCGTCTGATGGATCTCAGATCCAGTTTTCGTTCCAGTTTTCGTTCCAATTTTCAAAACCTCTGTCTTTCTTCTTCCGGCGGCATTGCTTTAATTGGTCAGCAGGTCCAGCACCAGGGCCGCACACTTATTTAACTCTTCCACCTTCAAAGTCTCCTCTGTGGTATGTACCTTTGTCATGCCCGTGGAAAGCACCACTGGCTTGATCCCATGGAGAGCCATCACATTGGCGTCGCTTCCGCCGCCGCCCTTTTCTGTGGAGGCCGGGATCCCCAGCCGCCCGCAGGCTGCAAACACCCGCTTCACCAGTTCGTCATCATTATCCACACGGAAGCTCACATAATTTGTGGAAAGGTCGATATCCAGGGATGCGCCCAGCTCCTGGCAGGCCTCCTCCAGGCATTGCTTCATATGGGCAGCCTGGGCGTTTAGTTTATCCAGGTCCCGGCTCCTGACCTCGGCGACCAGCACCGCCTTTTCCGGAACGATGTTGGTGGCGTACTCAGATCTTAAGGTTCCGATATTGCAGGTGGTCTCCTCGTCGATCCTTAAAAGATTCATTTTCGCGATCCCCTTTGCAGCCGCCTGGATGGCGCTGATCCCGGCTTCCGGAGCCAGGCCCGCATGGGAGGACCGGCCTGTAATGGTGGCGTTTATCTTGATCTGGCCAGGTCCGCAGGTCAGGACCTTTCCCGTATCTCCGCCCGCATCGAAAACCATGGCCTCTTTCCCTTTAAGCATGGAATAATCCATATTTTTCGCGCCGTTCATTCCGCCCTCTTCTCCGATGGTAAAGAGGATGTCTGCGCTTCTGTGGGGCAGATCCTTTTCCTTAATAACAGTCAGGGCCTCCATAATGGCCGCAATGCCGGATTTATCATCGCCTGCCAGGATCGTGGAGCCATCGGTGCCGATAATGCCGTCTTTGATCACAGGCCTGATCCCGTTTCCGGGAGCCACCGTATCCATATGGGCGCAGAAGATCGTGGGATCTCCCGGGATCGTGCCCTCTAAAAATGCATGGACATTGAAGCCGTTGGAGCCAAAGGCCTCTCCTGCCCGGTCGGTCTGGACCTCAAAGCCCAGAGCCTTCAGATCCTGTACCAGCCGCTCTCCCATGGCCTTCTCATTCTTTGTTTCACTGTCGATCTGGACGTACTCTAAAAATGTGTCCAGAAGTCTCTTTTCGTTTATCATAGAATACCCCTCCTGTAAATTATATATTACGCGTTCCCGGTCCCGGCGGTCAGAAGTCCCTCCACCGCGGCCGAGGCCTTCTCCACATCATACGCAGCCTCTTTTGGGAGCCCCTGCTTCTTATACCAGTCCTTTAATTCCTGATATGTGGTAGAACACGACCCATATCCCAGATACAGCTCCGGGATCTGGTAATTATCTGCAAAGACCACCAGAGGAGTTACCGTTATCTTCTCCATCCCCTGGTCTTTTAACGCATTCTTTATGAGCTCCGCAGCCGCATTGAGCTCAAACAGCGGATTCTTAAACTCTTCCTTTCGTTTCGGGTCTTCCCGCCTCCACATTTCGCCGTCGGGCTTTCCGTAGATCTTTGTCCCCCACCCGTAGGCTCGCACCAGGCGGATCCCGCCCCGGTCCAGAACGATCCCATCCAGGCTCTGGCCGCCGTCCTCTGTCTTTAGGGTCACATTTTTATAGACCCTGGAGGGCTTCTTTCCCAGCTTCCCCAGCCGTTTCATTACTTTATTTACAGCTGTTTCATGGTTCCTCCGGCGGTTCATGCATTTTGCCGCCACGACAAATACCGCGATCCCCGCCAAAAGGAACAGAAAGAACGACAGATAATCCGCTGCCGTGTGCAGCTTCCAGAGCTGAAAATTTCCCCCGAAGAACATACCGCAATCCCCCTATTTTCAAAATTTCCCCTTTATTTTATCATGGTTTCATACCAAACGCAAGTTTGTAACAAATGCCCAAAGGTATTCTTGTTTTTTATAACAAAAAAATTAAATTGATAAAATTTCTATAAGTTAGTGTATAATTATCATTGGCAAATATAGGAACTATTCCTAAGACAAAAAA
>NZ_JAXXBR010000103.1:0-19782 GCF_037242085.1 Alitiscatomonas sp.
TCCAGGGCATGATGTATCTGACCGTCCTGGTGGCCGGAGGATACCTTATCTCCATCGGGGAGATGGAGCCAGCAGACCTGGCCATGTACGCCCTCTACATCGGAATTTTCATCAGCCCCATCCAGATCCTGGTGGAGTTTACGGAAATGCTCCAGAAGGGCCTTACCGGCTTCAAGCGCTTCCTGGCAGTCATGGAAACAGAACCGGAGATCGAGGATGCGCCGGACGCGAAGCCCCTTACAAATGTACAGGGCCATATTTCCTATGAGGACGTAAGCTTCTGCTATAACAGCAGCGAGCCTGTTTTAAGCCATGTTTCCTTTTCCATCCCTGCCGGCAGATCCATCGCCCTGGTGGGCCCCTCCGGCGGCGGAAAGACCACCATCTGCTCCCTCCTTCCCCGGTTCTACGATGTGACCCACGGAAGGATCGCCATTGACGGCCAGGATATCCGGAAAACCACCTTAAAGAGCCTCAGAAGCTCCATCGGCCTGGTCCAGCAGGAGGTATACTTATTCGGCGGCACCATCCGTGAAAACATCGCCTACGGAAAACCAGGAGCCACTGACGAGGAGATCATTGCCGCCTCCAAAAAGGCCAGCATCCACGATTTCATCATGGAGCTTCCCGACGGCTACGACACCTTTGTGGGCGAGCGGGGCGCAAGGCTTTCCGGCGGCCAGAAGCAGCGGATCTCCATTGCCCGGGTATTCCTTAAAAATCCGCCTATCCTGATCCTGGATGAGGCCACCAGCGCCCTGGACAATGAAAGTGAACGCCACATCCAGAAAAGCCTGGAGGAGCTCTCCAGAAACCGCACCACCATCACCATCGCCCACCGTCTCTCCACCATCCGGAATGCCGACGAGATCATCGTCATCGACGGCCAGGGCATCGTTGAGCGTGGAAGCCACAAAGAGCTCCTGGAAAAGAACGGTCTGTATGCCAGATATTATGAAATGCAGTTTGAGGGCCTGGAGGAGGCCTAGTCTTCCGCCATAACAGAAAAGCCCCGGCCGGAGAGCACTGGAATCTGCTCACCGCCGGGCTTTTTCACGTTTTTTACTATTCTTCCTCCACCGTATCGCCCATCATTTTTAAGACAAGCATGGCTCCCAGCATCAGGACGATGCCCACAGGAAGGGCGATCCAGGCAGTCTTTACAAATCCTGCCACAATGTACGTCACAAAGGATACGGCGGCACAGGTCACCGCATAGGGAAGCTGGGTCATCACATGGTTCACATGCTCACACTGGGCTCCCGCAGACGCCATGATGGTGGTGTCGGAAATGGGCGAGCAGTGGTCTCCGCAGACAGCTCCCGCCATGCAGGCAGAAATAGAGATGATCATCAGCTCCGGATTGGTATTCTGGAACACGCCCACCACAATGGGGATCAGGATACCGAAGGTCCCCCAGGAGGTGCCTGTGGCAAAGGCCAGCAGGCAGCCCACCAGGAAAATAATGGCCGGAAGGAAATTCAGCAGGCCTCTGGCATGGTTGTACACCAGATCTGCCACATATACGTCCGCACCCAGGCTGTCTGTCATGGCCTTTAAGGTCCAGGCAAAGGTCAGGATCAGAATGGCCGGTACCATGGCCTTAAAGCCCTCGGGGATACAGGCCATGCAGTCGTGGAAATCCAGGACACGGCGCACCTGGTACAGGACCAGGGTGATCAGAAGGCCGAAGAAGCTTCCAAGGGTCAGTCCCAGGGATGCGTTGCTCTCCGAAAAGGCGGTCACAAAATCCACGCCGGAGAAAAATCCGCCTGTATACAGCATACCGATCACACAGCAGATAATTAAAGAAATAATCGGGATCAGGAGATCCATGACCGTTCCCCTGGAGATCACTGACGGATCGGATTCATCCGCATAAGGCCGTCCCTCTGTGGTAAAGAGATCCCCCTTGACCGCGTTCCTTTCATGCTTTAACATGGGCCCGAACTCCACCTTCATGAGCACCATCCCCACCATCATCACAATGGTTAAAAGAGCATAGAAGTTATAGGGGATGGCCTGGATAAAGATGGAGAAGCCGTCCTCTCCCTCCACGAATCCCGTCACAGCCGCCGCCCAGGATGAAATGGGGGCAATGATGCATACGGGAGCTGCCGTGGCGTCGATGAGATACGCCAGCTTTGCCCGGGAAACCTTGAACTTGTCCGTCACAGGCCGCATGACGCTTCCCACAGTCAGGCAGTTGAAATAGTCGTCGATGAAGATCGTAACCCCCAGAAGGATGGTGGCCAGCTGGGCCCCCACCCGGGTCTTGATGCCCTTTGCCGCAAACCGGCCAAAGGCAGCGGAGCCGCCGGCCTTGTTCATAAGACTGACCATGGCTCCCAGGATCACTAAGAATACCAGGATCCCCACGTTGCTTTCATCGGTCAGGACTCCGATGATGCCGTCCTGGAAAATATGGACCACGGTCCGCTCAAAGCTCCCGCCGGAATACAGGATCCCTCCTACGGCGATCCCGATAAACAGGGAGCTGTAAACCTCCTTTGTGATCAGCGCCAGTCCGATGGCTACCACCGGCGGCACCAGCGCCCAGAAGGTGGAAAACAGGGCGGGGACGTACTCTGCGGTCTCCCCCTCTGCCCCAAAGGCCGTCATGGCAAAGGCCATGAGGAACATGGACGCCAGAGCCAGTACAGCCAGGCTTTTCGTTTTCGTACTCTGCATTTCTCATACTTCCTCTCTTGAAAATCAAAAACACCACAAACGGCAGTCCCTTACGGAAAACGCGTTTGTGGTGTAGATCATGCAGATAAAAAGCCATACAGGCTGGAACCAGCAACACAAGATAGCGCTCCACGTATCGTGACAGTACGCCGCATCTTCTGCGTCGTACCAGGAACCCTGCCCCGGACCGGACAAAACTCCTTCGGCGGTCTCCCCTTTGGCGGAAAACGGCGGTCCAGCCTTGTCTTCCGTTACTCTTGAAGCCCGCGCCTCTATCCTATTGAACCTGCCAGGCGTGCAGGTGCTTTTGTCATGGGTTATTGTAGCATACCTTTCTTAAAAAAGAAAGTACATTTCCAATTTCCCTGAAATTTCCCACAGCAGGCTCCGCCATGGGGGATCCTAGAATCTTCCCTCTTCAGCCGCCTGCTGGATGGAAACGGCCACAGCCACAGTCATGCCCACCATGGGGTTATTTCCTGCGCCGATGAGACCCATCATCTCTACGTGTGCCGGAACGGAGGAGGAGCCTGCGAACTGGGCGTCAGAGTGCATACGGCCCATGGTATCGGTCATTCCGTAGGAAGCCGGACCAGCTGCCATATTGTCGGGATGGAGGGTACGGCCTGTGCCGCCGCCGGAGGCTACGGAGAAGTATTTCTTTCCTTTCTCCACGCACTCCTTCTTATAGGTGCCTGCCACCGGATGCTGGAAACGGGTGGGGTTGGTGGAGTTTCCGGTGATGGAAACGTCAACGCCCTCTTTCCACATGATGGCAACGCCTTCGGTCACGTCATTGGCGCCGTAGCAGTTTACCTTTGCGCGGGGGCTTTCCGGATCAGAGGAATAGCATTTTCTGAATACCTCCTCCACCTCTCCGGTGTAGTAGTTCATCTTTGTCTCCACATATGTAAAGCCGTTGATACGGGAAATGATCTGGGCTGCGTCTTTTCCGAGTCCGTTTAAGATCACACGCAGGGGTTTCCTGCGGACCTTATTGGCCTTCTCTGCGATACCGATGGCGCCCTCAGCGGCTGCAAAGGACTCGTGGCCTGCTAAGAAGCAGAAGCAGTCTGTCTCTTCCTCTAAAAGCATCTTGCCAAGGTTTCCATGGCCAAGGCCAACCTTTCTCTGATCGGCAACAGAGCCGGGGATACAGAAGGCCTGGAGGCCCTCTCCGATGGCTGCGGCAGCGTCAGCGGCCTTACGGCAGCCTTTCTTAATAGCAATGGCTGCACCCACTGTATATGCCCAGCAGGCATTCTCAAAGCAGATGGGCTGGATCTTCTTTACCTGGTCGTAGACATTTAAGCCGGCGTCCTTTGTGATCTTTTCAGCCTCTTCGATGGAAGCGATGCCATAGCTGTTTAAAACAGAATTGATCTTGTCGATTCTTCTCTCATATGATTCAAATAATGCCATGATGTATTAACTCCTCCTTACTCCATTCTCGGGTCGATGATCTTCACTGCGTCTGCCACACGGCCGTACTGGCCCTTTGCCTTCTCATAAGCAGTTGTGGGATCGTCGCCTTTCTTAATGAAATCGGTCATCTTTCCAAGGTTTACGAACTGGTAGCCGATGATCTGGTCCTCTGCGTCGAGAGCGATCCCGGTCACATAGCCTTCTGCCATCTCCAGATAACGGGGACCTTTCTTTAAGGTTCCGTACATGGTACCGATCTGGGAACGGAGACCCTTTCCAAGGTCCTCCAGACCAGCTCCGATAGGAAGGCCGTCCTCAGAAAATGCACTCTGGGTCCTTCCGTAAACGATCTGAAGGAACAGTTCTCTCATGGCTGTGTTGATGGCATCGCACACAAGGTCTGTGTTTAACGCCTCCAGCAGGGTCCGGCCCGGAAGGATCTCTGCCGCCATAGCTGCGGAATGGGTCATACCGGAACATCCGATGGTCTCCACCAGTGCCTCCTGGATGATGCCCTCCTTCACGTTCAGGGTCAGCTTACATGCACCCTGCTGGGGTGCACACCAGCCGATTCCATGGGTCAGGCCGGAAATATCTTTGATCTCTTTGGACTGTACCCATTTCGCTTCCTCCGGGATCGGAGCTGCGCCATGGTTTACGCCCTGGGCAACTTTACACATTGTTTCTACTTCATGTGAATAAATCATTTTAAGACTCCTTTCAAGATATCTGTCGCAATTCTCTTGTTAAAAAAATCACATCTTGCTTGTACCATTCTCTCACAAAATCTCTCATTCGTCCATAGTTTTTTTCGATAAATTTTGTATTTCTTCGTTCCAGACCTTTAACTCCTTCAGTATGGAGACGACGATCACCGCGGCCATGACACTGGTACAGACATCCGCAATGGGCTGGCAGAGCTGCAGCCCCAGGATCCCCAGGAAACGGGGAAGCGTAAGGAGGGCCGGGATCAGAAAGATCCCCTGGCGGCCCGCCGCCACAATGGATGCCCGGAAGCCGTAGCCGATGGACTGGGTCAGCATATTGGACATGATGATCCAGGCCTGGAACGGCAGGGTCAGGCACTGGAACCGCATGGCCCAGGTACCGATCCCGATCACCTCCATATCACCCTTCCGGAACAGGCCCATAATGGCCTCTGCCCCGAAAAAGCTTATGACGCCCAGGGTGGTCAGGAGGATCACTGCTACCTTCAAGCAGAACCAGAACGCCTCCAGGACCCGGTCATACCGCTTTGCCCCGAAGTTAAAGCCGCACACAGGCTGGAAGCCCTGGCCGAAGCCGATGAGGGCAGAGTTGATGAACATCATGTATCTCGTTACAATGGACATGGCTGCGATGGCCGCATCCCCAAAGGGATTGGCCGCCACGTTTAAGGCCACTGCCGCCGCGCTGGCCAGACCCTGGCGGCACAACGACGGGAGGCCTGCATGAAGGATCTCTCCATAAATTTTTAGAGACGGAGTAAATTTTCCGGGCCTCAGCCGGATGCATCCCTTGCGGAAGTTACACTGGAAAAACAGGATGCAGAAGCTGACGCACTGGCTTATGACCGTGGCGGCCGCCGCGCCGGAAATGCCCATGCGGAGACCGAAGATGAACACCGGATCCAGGATCATGTTTAAGATCCCGCCGGTGGTGATCCCCGCCATGGCATAAACGGCATAGCCCTGGGACCTCAGCAGGTTGTTCATCACAAAGGAACCGGTCATCACCGGCGCTCCCAGAAGAATGTACCGGGCATAATCCCTGGCGTAAGGGGCGATGGTCTCTGTGGCCCCCAGAAGCCGCACCAGCCGGTCCAGGAAGGAAAGACCAGTCACTGCCATGACCACGCCGATCCCAATGGCCGTAAAAAAGGCCGTGGCTGCCGTCCGCACTGCGATGTCTTCATTTTTTGCTCCCAGACTGCGGGAAATATAATTTCCCGCGCCCATGCCCAGGGTAAAGCCCACGGCCTGGATCATGGCCATCAGGGAAAAAATGATCCCCACAGCCGCCGAGGCGCTTGTGTTGATCTGACTGACGAAAAAGGTATCCGCCATATTATAAATCGAGGTGATCAGCATACTGATGATCGTGGGTACTGCCAGCCCTGGGATCAGCCTGGAAATGGGCTTTTCCGTCATCATCCGGTACCGTTCCTCCTGGGTCATTGTTCTGCTCATCGTTTCTCCTCCACTTCCGGGGGCAGCTTTCTCATCACTGCCATAAAATAGCTTACAAAAACAATGCCCTTGACCACACTGGTCAGGGTAATGGCCCACCAGATGCCGGAAAGTCCCAGGGCCGTTGATGATAAAATAAGAGCCATGGGGATCCGTGCCGCCGTAAAGATCACACTGATCACCGACGCCTGCATGGTCTTTCCAAGACCCGCCAGGGCGCCCTCTGTAAGGATCTCCTCACACATGAACATCTGGGACAGTCCCAGCACCTGCAAATAGATGATGCCGTCGGCCACCACCTCCGGCTCATGGATGAAGATCCGGAACACCGGCTCCGCCCCGAAGATCAGAAGCGCCGAGGAGCCCAGTCCCCAGGCGGCCATGATCCAGGCGGCCTTTTTATAGCCTCCCTTGACCCGCTCCGTCTTTCCGGCTCCGAAGTTCTGCCCGATAAAGGAATTGATGGCTGCTGCAAATCCGTCTGCGGTCATCCAGGCCACCGATTCGATCTGGCTTCCCACCTTCTGGACCGCAATGGCCGTATCTCCGAAATCCGTGACCATACGGGTCAGGACCATGGAGATCCCGCTGTATATCATGGTCTGGACCCCGGCCGGAAACCCGATCTTTATGATCTGGCGGATATATCTGCGGCTGGTCCGCTCCAGGATATGGACCTGGCTGAACACCAGGGTATCCCTGCGGGCAAACCATAAAAACACCGCCGTTACCACCGCCTGGGCCCCCACTGTGGCAATGGCCGCTCCGGCGGCCCCCATGGCCGGTATGGGGCCGAATCCGAAGATCAGGAAGGGATCCAGGACCATGTTGATCACCAGCCCGATGACATTGGCCACAAAAGGCGTCCGGCTGTCCCCCGACGCAGTCAGTATTCCAGTAAAGATGGCATTTAAAAAAGAAAAGAGGATCAGTCCGCAGGTGATGGTCAGATAGATCTCCGCATCACGGACGATCTGCCGGTCCTGCATATTAAAAAATCCGATGAGCTGCTTCCGGAACGCCACTGACAGGATCCCAAAGATCACTGCAAACAGGATCCCCAGCTGCAGCGCCCCCTGGGCGTATTTTCCCGCCTCTTCCCGGTCGCCCCGGCCCAGGGAATGGGCTACCTTTACCTGGCCTCCCATTCTCGCCAGGCTGCTTACGCCCTGGGAAAACCAGGTGAACATGGCCGCCGATCCCACCGCCGACACTGCTCCGGCTCCCACCTGTCCGATCCAGGCCATATCCGTCATATTATAGGCCATCTGCACCAGGGAGGTAGCCATGATGGGAAGCGCCAGACGTGTAAGCGCAGGCAGGATCGGTTCGTGAAGCAGGTCGATATTTTTCTTCATAATCTCCCTCCAAAAAATAAAAAAGAGCGCTGCAAAGGATCTTTCCCCCGCAGCGCCCCCTCGTTTTTTCTTATTTATTTGTTGCTCAGGTACTCGTGGATACCGCGGGCACCTGCCTTACCAGCTTCCATGGCAAGGATCACAGTAGCTGCGCCTGTTACAGCGTCGCCGCCTGCAAATACGCCTTCTCTGGAGGTCTGGCCGTTGGCCTCGTCTGCCACGATACATTTGTGCTTATTCACATCCAGGCCGTCCGTTGTATTGGAGATCAGCGGGTTGGGGGATGTTCCTAAGGACATGATAACCGTATCACAGTCGATGGTGTAATCGGAGCCCTCTACTTCCACCGGACGTCTTCTTCCGGATGCATCCGGCTCGCCCAGCTCCATCTTAACCACGTTCATACCCTTTACCCAGCCCTTTTCGTCTGCCAGGATCTCGGTGGGATTGGTAAGAAGGTCAAAGATGATGCCCTCTTCCTTGGCGTGGTGAACCTCCTCCACACGGGCCGGAAGCTCTGCTTCACTTCTTCTGTATACCACATGAACCTCAGCGCCCAGACGGAGAGCGGTTCTTGCAGCGTCCATGGCAACGTTTCCGCCGCCTACGACTACAACCTTCTTGCCGGCTGCGATGGGTGTATCATAATCGTCGCGGAAGGCCTTCATCAGGTTGCTTCTTGTCAGGTACTCGTTGGCAGAGAATACGCCGTTGGCGTTCTCGCCCGGGATGCCCATGAACTTGGGAAGACCAGCGCCGGAACCGATAAATACGGCGGAGAAGCCCTCCTCGTCCATTAACTCGTCGATGGTCACAGTCTTGCCGATGATCACGTTTGTCTCGATCTTAACGCCCAGCTTTCTCACGTTGTCGATCTCCGGCTGTACAACGGCCTGCTTCGGAAGACGGAACTCCGGAATACCGTATGTAAGAACTCCGCCCGGCTCATGAAGGGCCTCGAAGATGGTCACGTCGTAGCCCATCTTAGCCAGATCGCCTGCACAGGTAAGTCCGGACGGGCCGGAACCGATCACAGCAACCTTCTTTCCAAGCTTTGTCTCAGCAGCCTTGGGAACGAAGCCGTTCTCTCTGGACCAGTCGGCAACGAAACGCTCCAGCTTACCGATGGAGATGGATTCGCCCTTAATGCCGCGGATACACTTTCCTTCACACTGGCTCTCCTGCGGACATACGCGGCCGCAGACTGCCGGAAGTGCGGAAGACAGTGCGATGGTATTGGCAGCGTCCTCGAATTTTCTTTCCTTTACTTCTCTGATGAAGGTGGGGATATCGATATTTACAGGACATCCCTCCACACATCTTGCATTTTTACAGTTCAGGCAGCGCTCTGCCTCGGCAACAGCCTCTTCTTCATTATATCCGTAGCATACTTCCTCAAAGTTGGTTGCACGCACCTTCGGATCCTGCTCTCTGACAGGTACTTTCTTCATTACGTCCATGTCTGTTCCTCCACAATTAATTGTCGCTGCAGTGTCCGCAGCCGCCGTGATGGGTATCGCCTTCCTGAAGCTTTAAGATCGCGCGTCCCTCTGCTGTCTTGTACATCTGCTGACGCTTCATTGCCTCGTCGAAGTTTACTGCATGTCCATCGAACTCCGGTCCGTCTACACATGCGAACTTCACTTCTCCACCAACGGTCACACGGCAGGCTCCGCACATTCCTGTGCCGTCTACCATGATCGGGTTTAAGCTGACGATCGTGGGGATCTCCAGTTCCTTTGTTAAGAGACATACGAATTTCATCATGATCATCGGTCCGATGGCTACACAGACATCGTATTTCTTGCCCTGGTTCTGAACCAGATCCTTGATCACATCCGTAACCATTCCCTTTCTCACATAGGAACCGTCATCAGTGGTAACATAAAGATTTCCAGCAACAGCCTCCATTTCCTTCTCCAGGATCAGCAGATCCTTTGTCTTTGCGCCGACGATCACGTCAGCGTCGATGCCGTGCTCTTTTAACCATTTTACCTGGGGATAAACAGGAGCAGTTCCAACGCCGCCTGCTACGAACAGGTATTTTTTATTCTTAAGGACTTCCAGATCCTCCTTAACGAATTCAGACGGATTTCCTAAGGGGCCCACGAAATCGTGGAAGGAATCTCCGGCCTGTAAGTGGGACATCTTCTCAGAAGAAGCTCCAACGGTCTGGAATACGATGGTGATCGTTCCCTCTTCTCTGTTGTAATCACAGATCGTCAGCGGGATCCTCTCGCCTGCCTCATCGATCTTTACGATCACGAATTCTCCGGGCTGACAGCTCTTTGCAACTCTCGGCGCCTTTACCTCCATAAGATAAATCTTATCCGCCAGCTTTTCTGCTTTTAATATCGGATACATACTACCTCAACCTCCTGTGTAAATTAAACAGTTCTGAAACTGCTCACATAGTTTAAGTTTATCATGTTCTCCAATTTATATCAACTGTTATTCTTTTTTTTCGTATGTTTTTTCTTCCATCTTCCGGTCATACCGGCAGAATTCATAGCAGAGGCTGAAATACGTCTGCTCATCGCTTTCCGCCGTCACCTGCCAGTCCGGATCCTGGTCCAGGTCCGGAAAATGGGTATCGGCCTCATAGGCATAATCGATCCTGGTCACATGAGCCGTCCGGCAATAGGGAAGGAACTGGCGGTAGATCTCCTCGCCGCCGATGATATAGATATCGTCGTCTGGAAACTGTTTTAAAAAGGAAAGGGCCTCGTCCATCCCGTGGACCGCTGTCACTCCCTTTTTTTTATAATCCCTGTTCCTTGTGAGGACCACATTGGTACGTCCCGGAAGGGCCTGGCCTCCCGGCAGGCTCTCCATGGTCTTCCTTCCCATGACGATGACCTTTCCCAGAGTCTCCTGGCGGAACAGCTTCTGGTCCTCCGGGATCGTCACCAGAAGACGGCCTTTGTTTCCAATGGCCCAGTTTTTATCTGCTGCTACGATCAGATTCATTTTATCGCCTCCATTTATGATGTTTCATTCTATCACGTTTTCCGCTTCCCGTCCACACCTGCGTCCGGGGCGCGATTTTGTACTTGATGGTTTTTTCGTTTCCATATATAATGATGCCAGGGATCAGAGACTGCGAAACATACAGGACTTCCGGCTCCGGCCCCGCCAAGAGAGGAGAATCGACCATATGATAAAATTTGAGCGCACAAGCGTCATGAACCTGGAAAACGCCATCCGCGGCGCCAGAAACCCCATGAACAGCTGGGGACGGATGGACAGCGCCTACGATGAAGATGGAAATTATATCCTGGGACCCAACGATCTGGATCTGGCAAAGCGGCTCCGCAGAGCCGGCAGCGACCACAGGAAATACGTCCGCCAGATCTTTGTCTCCGTGGACATCACCGCCCCCCTGTACTGGTGGAAGGAATACGACACCTACAAGGTAGCCACCGTGGCCAATTCCACCAGCACCATGCACAAGATCCACTCTAAGCCCTTTTCCATCGACGATTTCAGCCACGACCACATGACGCCGGAGACCCTGGCCTTCATGGAGACCGTCGTTGGAAGGCTGGAGGCCATCCGGTTAAAATATATGGAGGAAGGAAAAAATAAGGAGGACTGGTACGACATGATCCAGCTCCTTCCCTCCAGCTACAACCAGATGCGTACCTGCACCATGAATTACGAGACCCTGATCAACATCTATTACGCCAGAAAAGCCCACAAGCTGGAGGAGTGGCACTCCTTCTGCCGCTGGATCGAATCCCTTCCCTATGCAAAGGAGCTGATCGTCGCGGCGGAGGAATAGCCCTCCCTGCATCCTGTGATCCCGGTATTTTTAAAATACCGGGATCTCTTTCTGTAACGCCAGGGAATAAAGAAACGCCTGCCGGACCGTTTTTCCTGTGATCTGCTCCAGGGCCCGTCTGTAATAAATGAGCTGCAGCCGGTAGCGGTCCAGAAGCACCGCCTCCTCCCCCTCTCCGATCCGGTCTGTTTTATAATCCACCAGTACAGCCCCGTCCTCGTCCTCAAACCAGGCATCGATGATGCCCTGGATCAGCACCAGCTCGTCGGAATCAGCCTCGTCCATGTCCCGGGCGGGGATCCCCACCACAAACTGCTGCTCCTTGTAAAGCCTCCCCTCTTCGTCCGCCCTTCTCATCCGTTCTGCCAGGGGCGTCTGGAAAAACTTCCAGAGAACGCCGGGCTGTACCAGCCGCAGGGCCTCCTCTGCCATGAGTCCCTGGGCTTTTATGGCGTCCAGCTGCGCCTTCAGATCCCCGAAGGAGACCGCATCCTTAAAGGACAGAAGCTCCAGGGCCCGATGGTAGGCCGTTCCCCGGACTGCGCCGCCGGGACGGGAAATACGGCCCTGCTCCCGTTCCTCTTCCTCCCCCTTCCGGAGAAAGGCCGGAACTGTGGGAAGGAAATCGCTTTCTCCATCGTCCACAAACTGTCCCTGCTCCTTCAGCTCTGAAACCGACATCTTGGCATGGAGCCCGATGTCCGCCTCATAGGGATAGGGACGGCAAAGCTGCTCCAGGACCTCCGGAGGACAGGGCTCCCCCTCTTCCCTGAGCCGCTTAAGCTCCAGGTACGTCTCCGCCTTCCAGGCCTGGCTCCTAACTGCCTCCTTCAGAAGCTCCTCCGCCGGGATACAGGTGACGGAAAGGGAGGCCCTGGCATTTTCCGAGGCCATTAAAAGCCAGTCCAGATAGGAACCGGCAGCGCTTAAGAATGTAAACGGCAGCTCTCTCCTTCTGGAGATCCCGCCCCATTTTTCCGTATGGTGGCCCAGATACCGGTCTCCGGCTGTGATGAACAGCTTTTCCTTTGCCCGGGTCATGGCCACATAGAGGATCCGCAGCTCCTCCCCCATGCTCTCCAGGTTCATCTTCCGGCTCAGGACATTTTTCTTAAGGGTAGGGGCTTTCACCTTCCGTTCCAGATCCAGGTAGTCCGTGGCGATCCCCAGCTTATCGTCAATCAGGATCTTTCCCCTGGCGTCCTGCCGGTTGAATTTCTTTCCGGCCCCGGCTAAAAATACCACGGGAAATTCCAGGCCCTTGCTCTTATGGATGCTCATGATCCGCACCGTATCGTCGTTTTCCCCGGCCCTGGCCGCCTCCCCGAAATCCGTATTGTATTTCTTCAGCCGCTCGATGTAGCGGATAAAGTCAAACAGGCTCTGGTAGCTGGTGGCCTCAAAGGCGCAGGCCTTTTCCACCAGCATGTCCAGGTTGGCCTGGCGCGCCTTTCCCGCCGGCATGGCGGAAACGTAATCGTAATAGCCGGTGTGCTCGAAGATCCTCCAGATCAGCCGGTGGACCGGCAGATATCCGGCCTCCTCCCGCAGGATCTGAATGAGTTTTTGAAACTTTTCCAGTTTTTTATATAATTCATCCTCAGCAAAGGCCTCTGCACCGGCCTCCAGGAAGTGCCGGACCGCCCCGTAAAAGCCGGGATCCTGGCCCTTGTCCGCACACCGTTTAAATTCTGCCATGACCACCGCCAGGTCATGGTCCGTAAGTCCGCCTATGGGCGACCGCAGCACTCCGGCCAGAGGGATATCCTGCATGGGATTGTCGATGACGGCCAGCATATTTAAGACCGTCTCCACCTCCACAGCCGTGAAATATCCCGTTCTGGAATCAGCAAAGGCCGGGATCCCCTCAGCGCTTAAGACTCTTAAAAATTCCTCAGCCCATCCGCTTAAGCTCCGTAAGAGGATGACGATATTCCGCCGTTTTAAGGGCTCATACCGTCCCTCCTTTCCGTTCCATACCTTCATCCCCCGGTCTGGATCCGTCAGCTCCCGGATCTTTGAGGCAATGAGTCTGGCCTCGGCCTCCTTTTCCGTCAGATCGGCCTTTTCCTCATCCATGGAAAGGAACAGGTCCTCCCCGGTGTCCAGAAGGAGCAGCTCCGTCCTGGCCTGGCCCTCTCTCTCCGTCTCCGGATATCCCGCCCCCGGATACAGGGCCGCGTCCTCCGTGTACTGGATGTTCCCCAGGCTCTTTGTCATGATGCTGTAAAAAATGTCATTGACAGAGGCCAGCACCTCCGGGCGGCTCCGGAAGTTTTTGTGAAGCTCGATCTTCTGGTACGGCCCCTCCTCTTTTTTGTAGGACTCATATTTCTCCATAAAAAGCTCCGGTCTTGCCAGGCGGAATTTGTAGATGCTCTGCTTCACATCCCCCACCATGAACACGTTGGGCTTCCCGTACCGCTCCCTGGAGATCAGGCGGATCAGCGTTTCCTGGACCTCGTTGCTGTCCTGGTACTCGTCCACCAGGATCTCCTCGTAAAGCTCTGCCAGCTCGTCGGCCGCCGGGCCGGGGCAGTGGTCCCGGGAACCGGCAGTGAGGATATCCAGGGCAAAGTGCTCCAGATCATTGAAATCCACCAGGTTTTTCTCCTCCTTGGCCTCCTGGAACCGGGCCGTAAACTCCTCTGCCAGCTCCAGGAGCATGAGGACCGGCTCCCGGCTGTTTAAAAGGTCCCCGTAGATGCGTTCCGGGTCCTCCGGCACATAAAGGGCCTTCATCTTCTTTACGCCGTCCTTGACCCGGTTCCGGAGCTCCGAAACGGCCTCCTTTTTCTCCGGGTCCACATCCTTTCCCCGCACGGCGGCCAGGCGGCCGAACATGGGGGCGGAGAGGATCCCGCAGATCTCTTTATACGTTTCTGCCTCCGAAAGCCGCTCCATGGCCCGCAGATCCTCCTGGAGCATGGGGATATACGCCTGGGGGCCGTTCTCCTCCCCGGCAGTCTCCAGGGCCTCTGACAGCTGCTCTGCAAACTCGCCCGCCTGCCTTTTCACATCCCGCACCAGAAACCGCATCCATTCTGCGTTCTCCAATCCGTCCAGGTCCCCGTCTGTCTCCTCTGAAAGCTCTTTTTTACAGGCGGCGATCCACTGACCCGGCCAGGGGTTGCTCTGGGAAAATCTCCACACCTGTAAAATATAATCCTCCAGGCCGCCGTCGGCCTTTCCAGAGGCATAGGTGTCCACGAACCGCAGGAACCGACCATCCTCCCGGCCATAATAGTCCTCCAGGAGCTCCTTCATCACATCGGCCTGGAGGAGCAGAAGCTCTCCCTCATCGCCGATGCGGAACCCCGGATCAATGTCCAGCTCATTAAAATGCTCCCTTAAGAGCTTCAGGCAGAAGCTGTCGATGGTGGTGATCCGCGCATGGTGGATCAGGCTGGTCTGGCGCTCCAGGTTCCGGTCCCCGGGCTCCTCCTCCAGCCGCTTTTCCAGGGCGTCCCCGATCCGCTCCCGCATCTCTGCCGCCGCCGCATTGGTAAAGGTCATGACCAGAAGCCGGTCAATGTCCACCGGATGGTCCGGGTCCGTCACCATGCGGACGATCCGTTCCACCAGCACTGCCGTCTTTCCGCTGCCCGCCGCTGCCGACACCAGAAGATTCCTTCCCCTGGCGTCGATGACCTGCTGCTGCTCCTTCGTCCATTTCATTTCAGCCATTTTCCGTTCCTTCCTCCTGGTCCATGGTCTCCTCCTCCGGTTCCTCCTCTTCCAGCTCCTTTTCAATCTCCTTCCAGATCTCCTCCGGCTTCATGGATTTAAATCTCCGGAACCCGTATCCGGAGGTCTTAAGGTCAAAGCCGCAGATGCTGTGGTAGGGGCAGTAATCGCAGGCAGTCTTCTGGCCCTGCTTCCAGGGATTCACTGAAACGACACCGGAAAGGATCTCGTCTCCCATCTCCCGGAGGCTTCTGGAAACGAAGGCGGAAAGGGCCGAAAACCGCTCTCCCCCGGCCACTGACGACCGGGTCTCCTGGATGATCCCGTCCTTTAAGGCCACTGGGATCACATCCGACTCCTTTTCGATCTCCCGGTCCAGATGGCGGATCACATCCAGGCTGCTGTTGACCAGCCCGTTCATCCGGAGCTTTTTAAGGATCCCCGCTTCGATCTCCTCCGGCGTCATATCTCCCTGCCGCTCGATCACCGGATCGTCAATGTGATAATAAAAGATCCCCGCGGGAACTGCCTTTTTCCCTGGATGGAGCCTTTCCTCCAGCCTGAGGGCCGCATCCATATAGACCACCAGCTGGAGCTGGAGTCCATGGTACAACAGGGACAAGTCAAAGGAGGTGCTCCCGGACTTATAATCCATGATCTTTACCAGGACCCGGTCCTCCTCCTCTAAAATGTCCATCCGGTCGATCCGTCCCCGCAGGTTCAACGCCTCCCCGCCCCGTAAGGGGATCCGGGTGCTCACATCCACCTCAAACTCCTCCGGCTCAAAATCGCCCTTCCGCAGCTGATGGATCAGGGCCCGGATGGTCCGGTCTGCGATCCGCTCCACCTTCCGCTCCAGATAGCTGTTTCTGGCAGATCTCTTTAGGATCGTATTCCTGTATTCCAGAGCCACCTGGCTCACACATTCCTTCACCAGGGCTCTCCGCTTTTCGTCGCTGATGGCGCAGAAATCCATGCCTCTGGCCCTTACCTCACTGAAAAACAGGTCGATGGATCGGTGGAACAGGTTTCCCATGTCCGAAAAATCCAGCTCATACTCCCGCCGTTTCTTAAGCTCCAGTCCATGGCTCAAAAAATGGGCGTAGGCGCAGGCTGCATATCCCTCCATTCTGGTGACGCTGCCGTTTAAAATGGTCCCGTAAAGGGCCCTGGCCGCCTCCCGGCCGATGCCGTGTTCCCTGTACGAATAGGAACATGCCTCCGCCAGGGCTTCCATCCGCTCCTTTTCCAGATCCTCCCGGGACAAAAGCCCGTAGAGCATGGCCGCTTCCCTGTCCCGTTCCATGGACTCCGGATCCTGGAGCCAGCTTATGACTGCCCGCTTTGCTGCGGTCCTGTGGATGGCCGCCTCCTTAAGCTCCGCGGCCCCCTGTACGGGAACCGCCGGAAACCGTTTTTTCATCTGGCCTATGAGGCTGGAAGGCCGCAGGGTCTTCCCAGAGGCCGAAAGCACCGGATAGGAAAGGGTCAGAAGCTCCGACGGCTTCGTCATCATCAGATACAGGTAAAACCGCTGCATGAAGCCCTCTTCCCTGGCCGTGGGCGCCAGCTCCAGATCGTTCCTTTTTAATATCTCCCGCTCCTGCTCTGTGAGGATCCCGCCTTTTCCTGTGTCTGCCGGGACAACGCCCTCATTTACCCCCACAAAAAACAGGGCGCGGATCCCCGAAAGCCTTGTCCTTTTCAGATCTCCCGCCACCACCCGGTCGGCTCCTGCCGGGATCATGCCCACCTTAAGCTCCGAAAGCCCCGCGCTTAAGATCTCCAGATACTCCTTTCTGGACACCGCCTCGGTCCCCAGGAGCTCATAAAGCCGTTCAAACAGCTCCATGACCAGGCCGTAGATCTCCTCATACTCCCGGGCCTCCTTTTCCATTCCCTGGCTGCGGAACTGCTCCGCCTTGTCCAGAAGCTTCCGCTCCACCTCCAGAGACTGGAGAAGCTCCGCCAGGGCCTCCGTCACCGTGCCAACCGGTGTTCCGCGCTCTCCGGCCTTTTCCTTAAACGCTTTCAGCGGCCCCAATATCTCTTCCTTAAATTCATTTAATTCCTTCAAGTTCAGACGGCTGCCGCCCTCAAAGGTCTTTTCCCACTGGCCTTCCCAGTTTTTTAAGCCCCGGATCCCCATGGCCCGCACATACGTTTCCAGGCGGTCGGTCTTTTCCTCTTCCTCCGTCACCAGTCCGGTCCGCAGATACTGGAACATGCTTTCATAATCAAAGCCCCTCCGCAGGATCTCCAGGGCGCTTTTCATAAGCCTTATAAAGGGATTCCCGGACACGTCCTTTTTGCTGTCCAGGAACAGGGGGATCCCGTTCTCCTCAAACTGGTGCAGGATCTCCTTTTCATACCCCGGCAGATCCCCGCAGACAATGGCGATCTCCCGGTAACGGAACCCATCCTTCTTCACCAGCCGGTGGATCTGGTTCACCACAAAATCCACCTCGTCCGCAGGATTCTCCGCCTGGACCAGACGGATCCCCTCCGCAGGACCTCCCCAGGGACGGTAGGGATACCGGAACATGGTCCGCTCCAGATGATCCAGCTCCGGCCGCAGGGAAAACCGTTTCAAGGGCCGGTCTGCCAGACGGATATCCTGCCCCACAGCCACGCCGTTCTCCTCGGCCAGACGCTTTAATTTCCCGGCCATCTTCCGGCTCATATCGAACAGGTCCGCCTCGTCGCCGGGGCCATAAAGATCCGTGTCCCCGGTGGCTGTGACCGTCACATACATCTCCCGGCACAGCTTAAGGAGCTGGCCCAGAAGCCGGTACTGGACCGGAGTAAAGCCCGTATAGCCGTCCAGGACCAGAACGCTGTCCCTTAAAAGCCTGGAGCGCTCCGCCACCCGGCACAGCACGTCCAGAAGCTCCTCCGCCGTAATATACCGTTCCCGCATAAATGCCTGGAACGCCCGGTAGATCACATTCATATCCGTAAGCTTTCCCTGGAGTACCTGGCCCATGTCCCCCTTTTCCATCTGCTCCTTTAAGGCCTCCGGCGTGACGCCGTACTGGTAAAATTCCGACAGCATGGACTTGATCTCATCGATAAAGCCCGTCTGGTTCAGATGGGCAGAAAATAAAAGAAGCTGGTCCTTCTGCTCTCCCGCCAGCTTCCGTAAGACCATGGTCTTTCCCGTATCGTCCAGGATCTCCGGCTGGGGCAGGGAAAGCTCCCCGAAGATCCGGTAGGCCAGACGCTCAAAGCTGACGATATCTATGTTCATGGTGCCCCGGCGCGGATGCAGACGGACGATATCCTTCTGCCCCTGCATGGTGCTCTGCTCCGGTACGATGACAAAAAACTGCCTCTGGGGCTCCTTCATGGACCAGTCGATGACCTTCTTATAAATATATTCCGTTTTCCCGGCTCCCGAGCCGCCGGTGATCAGAGAAAGTGCCATGGATACCTCCTGTGTGGTCGTTTATGGTGTCGCGGTGTGCGATGGTATAATACCTGTTTTCCAGACATTATACCGCGGTTGGAACCTCCAGTCCACTGGCTGGGGCTGGATTTTTCGGCTCCGTGTATATTTTCCAGAAACTGGGGAGCGCTGTCTGGCCTGGCTCCCGATTGGATCCATATATCTTTTCTATCGCTGTAACACAAGATTCTCCAAAATCACTCCAACATACTCATCATAGTCCTTTTCAATGTCCATAATGAGCAATTTTTCACCGATCACCATAGCGTAACAATCAAACCAGTCGTATTCCGAACCTGGAGCGTAATAAATACGGTTTCCCCCTATTTCCTCTTCCGTAAACAGGTCCGGATTGCTTTCCATGACTTCCTCCAACTGCTGTTTCCCATTATTGGATCTGTATGTACACAGTTCTAATTTGAACGTACCCTCATTTACCTCACATTCATACGTCACAGCGATATAGCTTATCGCAACAGAAACACCGATATCAGCCGCACTAAAGCCAGCCGCGTTCGAAGGCGCCGCGCTTCTGTCCGCCGCCTGGGAATCTAAAACGAAAACGCCTTCATCGCTGTCAGCTAAAAAACCTTCAATAGAATCATACTCTGTATTTGCAAGTGATTCATGGATCACTTCATTCTGAAGCAGCTGGTCCGGGTCAGAAGCTGGCATTTCAGCGCTGTTCTGGCAGCCGGTCAGTCCCAGGACCAGAAGAATAGACATTCCTATAAGTTTTTTCATGTTTGCTCCTCCTTTCGATTCCTGGTACAAAAAACCGGTGAGATAAAATATCTCATCGGCTAAGTTCGTATATCTGGCTGTGGTTCTGATCACCATATGAAACCGTACTTTACTCCTCGCTCCGTGCCTTCCTGCGTTTCAACGCTTCTAATATGGTATCTGCATTTTCGGTATTTGTAACCTTCGGGTAGTCCGCTTCAAACTGCACAAGCAACTCCTTTGACCGTTTTTCTTCATCACGGACTGCCTGATAGACTTTTTCAAGATCACCATTTTTCATAGTATCCTGAATAAAAGCAACCGAGTCAGCGGGGATCCTGTCCCAACTGCCATACAGATTACATATGGCACGGTCGATATCCTCCATTGTCAGAGGGACACCTCTCTTTTCATGTTCATAGAGGATCCCAATGATATCTGATAAGTCCTTCTTGTATTTCCTTCCGGAACAGAGCT
>NZ_JAXXBR010000036.1:0-19060 GCF_037242085.1 Alitiscatomonas sp.
CCATGATGGAGGCCAAGAAGATCCTTGCCAAAGCAAGGGTGGAGAAGCTGCCCATCGTGGACGATGACTTTAATTTAAAGGGACTTATCACCATTAAGGATATTGAGAAGCAGATCAAATACCCCAATTCCGCTAAGGATGCACACGGAAGACTGCTCTGCGGCGCTGCCGTGGGAATCACCGCCAACGTGCTGGAGCGCGTGGAGGCCCTTGTGAACGCCAAGGTGGACGTGATCGTATTAGACTCTGCCCATGGTCATTCTGCCAACGTGATCCGCTGCGTGAAGATGATCAAGGAGAAATTCCCGGAGGTACAGGTGATCGCCGGAAACGTGGCCACAGGCGCTGCCACAAAGGCTCTGATCGAGGCCGGTGTGGACGCTGTCAAGGTCGGGATCGGGCCTGGTTCCATCTGTACCACCCGTGTGGTTGCCGGTATCGGCGTTCCCCAGGTATCTGCCGTTATGGACTGCTATGAGGTTGCAAGGGAATACGGGATCCCGATCATCGCAGATGGCGGCATCAAGTACTCCGGAGATGTGACAAAGGCTCTGGCTGCCGGCGGAAGCGTCTGCATGATGGGAAGTATGTTCGCAGGCTGTGACGAGAGCCCGGGAACCTTCGAGCTTTACCAGGGAAGAAAATATAAGGTATACCGCGGAATGGGCTCCATTGCCGCCATGGAAAACGGCAGCAAGGACCGCTACTTCCAGTCCGACGCCAAAAAGCTGGTGCCGGAGGGCGTGGAAGGCCGTGTGGCCTACAAGGGCTATGTGGAGGATACGGTGTTCCAGATGTTAGGCGGCTTAAGAGCCGGTATGGGCTACTGCGGCGCCCACAACATCAAGGAGCTCCAGGAGAACAGCCAGTTTGTGAAGATTTCGGCTGCTGCCCTCCGTGAGAGCCATCCCCATGATATCCACATCACAAAAGAAGCTCCCAATTACAGCATCGACGGCTGATCGGGAAGCGCTGGATCTTCGATATAAAAACGGTTACAGAGAGCATGGCACGGAAGCTGCCGTGCTCTCTTTTTATAGCGCAGAAACCGCCTCTTGCTTTCCTCCGGCCCTTCGTGTAAAATGGAGCGCGTGCGCGGTCTGCGCGGATCTTTTATATAAGAGGAATATTGAACAAGGAGTTTTCAGATGAGTATATTAAACGTAGAGCACTTAAGCCATGGCTTCGGAGACCGGGCCATTTTTACGGATGTGTCGTTCCGGCTTTTAAAGGGCGAGCACATCGGCCTCATCGGGGCCAACGGAGAGGGGAAATCCACCTTCATGAGCATCATCACCGATAAGTTGATGCCGGATGAAGGAAAGGTGGAGTGGGCGAAAAACGTCCGTGTGGGATATCTGGACCAGCATACGGTCCTGGAAAAGGGAATGACCATCCGGGAGGTGTTAAAGAGCGCCTTTTCCTTCTTATTTGAGATGGAAGAAAAGATGAACCAGATCTGCGACCATATGGGAGATGCTTCCGGGGAGGAGATGAATTCCATGATGGAGGAGCTGGGGACCATCCAGGACCTTCTGATGGCCCATGACTTTTATATCATCGACTCCAAGGTGGAGGAGATCGGCCGGGCCTTTGGCCTGGATGAGATCGGACTGGATAAGGACGTGGACGAGCTGTCCGGAGGCCAGAGGACCAAGGTGCTCCTGGGAAAGCTGCTTTTGGAGAAGCCGGACATCCTTCTTCTGGACGAGCCCACCAACTACCTGGACGCCCAGCATATCGAATGGCTGAAGCGGTATCTCCAGGAGTATGAAAATGCCTTTATCCTGATCTCCCACGACATTCCATTTTTAAACAGCGTGGTAAATCTGATCTATCATATGGAAAACCAGAAGCTGGACCGGTATGTGGGCGATTATGATAAATTCTTAGAGGTGTATGAGATGAAGAAGAGCCAGCTGGAGGCCGCCTATAAGCGGCAGCAGCAGGAGATCGCCGAGCTCCAGGACTTTGTGGCCAGAAACAAGGCGCGGGTGTCCACCCGGAATATGGCCATGTCCAGACAGAAAAAGCTGGATAAGATGGAGGTCATCGAGCTGGTAAAGGAAAAGCCCAAGCCAGAATTCCATTTCTTAAATGCCAGGGCAGCAGGAAAGATCATTTTTGAGACAAAGGACCTGGTCATCGGCTACGACGAGCCCTTGTCAAAGCCCCTGGATTTTTCTATGGAACGGGGCGAAAAGATCGCAGTCATCGGAGCCAACGGAATCGGAAAGACCACCTTCTTAAAGAGTATCCTGGGACTGATCCCGGCTCTTTCCGGCTCTGTGGAGCTGGGGGATTATCTGTCCATCGGATATTTTGAGCAGGAGATGGCTCCGGGAAATACCACCACCTGCATTGAGGAGATCTGGAAGGAGTTCCCCTCCTACACCCAGTATGAGGTACGGTCGGCTCTGGCAAAATGCGGCCTTACCACAAAAAATATTGAAAGCCAGGTGCGTGTGCTTTCCGGCGGAGAGCAGGCCAAGGTGCGTCTCTGCAAGCTCATCAACCGGGAGACCAACATCCTTCTTCTGGACGAGCCCACCAACCATCTGGACGTGGACGCCAAAGAGGAATTAAAGCGTGCTTTAAAGGAATATAAGGGAGCTGTGCTCCTGATCTGCCATGAGCCGGAGTTTTACGATGGACTGGTATCAAAGGTCTGGAACCTGGGCGAATATTCCTTAAAGATTTAGGAGCAGGGCCATGACACATATACTTCTGGCAGTGATCTATCTGGCGTTCATAAGCCTGGGCCTTCCCGATTCTCTTCTGGGCGCCGCCTGGCCGTCTATGTACGGGGAGCTTGGGGTCCCGGTCTCCCGTGCCGGAATGGTCTCCATGATCATCTGCTTTGGGACAATCGTATCCAGCCTCCAGAGCAGCCGGCTCACCAGCCGGTTCGGCCCGGGAAGGGTGACGGCTGCCAGCGTGGCGGCCACGGCGGCGGCTCTCCTGGGCTTTTCCGCAAGCCGTTCCTTCTGGCAGCTCTGCCTCTGGGCCGTTCCTTACGGGCTGGGAGCAGGAAGCGTGGACGCAGCCCTCAACCATTATGTGGCCCTTCACTTCAAAAGCCGCCATATGAGCTGGCTCCACTGTATGTGGGGCGTGGGCGCTTTCCTGGGCCCGTCGGTCATGGGGACGGTCCTTGCGGGAGGATATGGCTGGAGCATGGGCTACCGGGCCGTGGGCCTGGCCCAGACGGTGCTGGCAGCGGTCCTGGTCATAAGCCTGCCCTTATGGAAAATGAAGCCAGGAAACGGGAAGGACAGGAACGAAACGGAAGCCGGACAGAAAAACGTCCGGGAAGAGAAAAAAAGCCGTGGAGAGGAAACGGCCGAGGAGGCCGGGGCAGACCGTGCGCCGGGCCTTCTGGAACTCTTAAGGATCCCCATGGCCCGGGAAACGGTGGCCATGTTTTTCTGCTACAATGCCCTGGAGACCACGGCAGGACTCTGGGCCAGCAGCTATCTGGTCCTGGTCCATAAGGTCCCGGCTGAACGCGCCGCCGCCCTGGCCGGTCTTTTCTATCTGGGGATCACGGCCGGAAGGGCAGTCAGCGGCTTCCTTACGGAGTGGATCAGTGACGACGGCATGATCCGCCTGGGTACTGGGATCCTGGCGGCGGGCTTTCTGATCCTTCTGTTTCCGGGAGGCGGCCACAGCCAGGCCGGCCTTCTTCTCATGGGGCTTGGCTGCGCGCCCATTTATCCCAGTGTGATCCATTCCACGCCGTCCCGGTTCGGGGCGGAGCTTTCACAGGCTGTCATTGGCGTACAGATGGCAGGGGCATATATAGGAAGCTCCCTGATGCCGCCGTTTTTTGGATTCCTGGCAGACCATCTGGGCGCTTCCCTGTATCCATATTATCTTTTAGTGCTTCTGGTGGTCATGGCCCTCATGCATCAGAGGATCATCCCAGGGAAACACGTTCAAACTTCTTTATAAAGTCCACGCAGAAATCCGCTGTGGCCTTTAACATTTCTTCTCCCCATTCCTTTGTGGCCGTTTCCGGGGAGTCGGGGCCGTACCAGCCGCAGGACGAATAGCGGTCCACGTGGCGGGGCACCGGAACGGAAACGCCATTGCAGTTCACGTTGAAGGATCCGGCAAAGGTCAGATCCGGACTCAGATCCTTCGGTTCAAAGGGCATAAAATATTCCATATGTACACAGGACGGGTCAATGGCCAGCATGGCTGCGGTCTCTTCGCCGCCGCCGTGGCCGCCCTTCCACCGGGGATCCAGTTCTCCGGCTAAAAGCCACCAGTTTAAGATCGCACCCATGGCATGGCGCTCGTCCAGCTCCAGGGCCACCCGCTGGAGCACCGGGGTATTCCCTCCATGGCCGTTCAAGAAAACAAACTTACGGATACCGAAACCGTAAAGCTGGTCCACGATCCGGGTCATCAGATCGTAAAGCCCGTCGTAGCCAATGGTGATGGTGCCGGGGAAATTAATGTGCTGGTCGCCGACGCCGAAGGGGACCGTGGGAGCGATCAGGATATTTAAACGCTCGTCCATCATTTCGCAGAGGCGGCGGGGGATCAGGAAATCCGTGCCCAGGCAGAGCTGGGAGCCATGGTTCTCCGTGCTTCCCACGGGGATGATGGCAATGTCCTTTTCCTTAAAATAGCCTTCCGCCTGCTTCCAGGTGATTTTTTCAAGAAACATAATTGAGTACCTCCTTTTCCTGGAACCTATTGTACCACAGGAGAGGGAACATTACCAGAGATACGCCCAAAACTCCCGGAGCATCTCCCTGGGTCTGCGGGGCGGAACATCTAGGGCTCCGGAGGGCTGCGAAGGGCATGGGGGACCATGGACAACTCGCTCCGCTCAGACAAGTCCATGCTCCCCCATAACGCATCCCCCCACAGCCCAAGAAGTTCCATCCCCCTCCGACATGGGAAAGGCTCCGGGAGTTTTGGGCTGGTAGATGTTACGGACGCCAAAGAACCTGCCTTTTCCCTTCCCCCTAGCGCCCGCCACCCCCTATACAGCACCTTCCGCCCCCGTAGCCAGACCCTTCTGCACGCCGGCGTTTGGGCCGCGTATTTTGCGGCCCTATGCGCCGCTGCGTGCAGACTGGAGCGGGAGCGCGTCTGGATACGGGGGCGGAAGCTGCCTACTTATGCGGGAGGCGGCCGCGGAAGAATCTTTTTTTACATTCGCTCCATGAAAAGGGGATCAGCGGATAGATGTAGCTCTTTCCGGCAATGGTCTTATTGAAGGCTACGGCGCAGACGCAGAGTACGGTCCCGGCGATGAAGCCCCACAGGTTGAAGAGGGATGTGAGGATCAGAAGGATCACCCGCATGAATTTTAGGGCGTAGCCCATCTCGAAGCTGGCCTGGGAGTAGTTGGCGATGGTGACGAAGGCCATGTACAGCATGGTCTCGGAGTTGAACCAGCCGGATTTCACAGAGTATTCACCCAGGACGATACCGGCGATGACGCTTAAGGGCGTGGTCAGCATGCTGGGAGTGTTGACTGCCGCCAGACGGAGGCCGTCGATGGCGAATTCCAGGATGAGGAGCTGCCAGATCAGCGGGACAAACTGCTCATCGGCGATCTGGATGAACTGGAGCCAGTCCGGGATCCACTGGGGATTCTGCATGAGCAGAAGCCACAGAGGCGTTAAAAACAGGGTGAGAAGGGAGACGGTCATCCTGGAAAGCCGCAGATACGTTCCTGTGACCGGAGGAAAATAGTAGTCGTCCGCTTCTTCGATGATGTCGAATACGGACGAGGGGAGGATCATACAGGAGGGGGAGTTATCCACCAGGATGATGATATTCCCCTCCAGGATGGAGGCCGCCGCCGTGTCGGGCCGCTCGGAAAAACGGAATTTCGGGAACGGGTTGTACCATTTGTGGGGGTAAAGGCACTCGGCCAGGCTCTCCTGGTTCATGGTCAGTGCATCCACATGAAGGCTCTGGATGCGCTCCTTGATGGTTTTTAAAAGATTCTGATCCACCCGCCCTTTCATATAGCAGATAGCAATATCCGTATGGGAACGTTCTCCGGCCTGGGTGATCTCCACGGTGAAGTCCACGTCCCGGATCCGGCGGCGGATCAGAGCTGTGTTAAAGATCAGGGTCTCCACAAAGCCGTCCCTGGAGCCCCGGAGCACCTTGTCTTTTTCCGGCTCCTCCACGCCGCGGGCCGGGTAGGTGCGGCAGTCGATGGTGATACATTTGTCATAGCCGTCGATGAGAAGGCAGGAAAGGCCGGAGAGAAGGCTGACCAGGATCTGGCTTTCTTCGTCCTCCAGGCCGGTCTCTCCATAGGGAACGTATTTTTTCGAGAATCCGTGGGGAGAATCCGGCATATCGTCTGGCTGTATGGACGCGAAGCCCTGCATGATCCGCAGGAGCACCTCGTCCTTGGTTAAGCCGTCCACAAAATAGATCAGCGCCTGTTTCCCGCCGATCGTCAGGGTATGGTAGACAATATCGAAATTGGTCTGCACGTCCAGAAGCTGGTGAAAACGTGCCATGGTCTGGTTCAGATCGGATGAAAGCTTCATAATAAATGTCCTTCCCAGGCGGACGGTTCCCGCCTGTATTTCCATTGTTATGATGGAAGTCTTCCCAGGACCAGTGAAAATATACGGACAGATGTACATAAGGAATGGATAAAAGAAAATTGTGCAGATTTTACGATAGATCTGGTTGACGGAAATGCATAATTGTGGTATATTACAACCTGTCTGAAATTATTGGGGAATAATTTTGGGGAACTGTATAATGTGAGGTATATTGAACGTGAAGAGACGCTGCATTCTGTGGGGAGAATGCAGCGTTTCGCTTTGTAAAAAGAAGGAGAGGGGCCGGGAGCCTGTCCCGGGAGGAGCAGGAGCGTGTCAGTCTGTGCCGGACAGTTCCCGGATCACCTCTCCGGCTATGAGGAGCCCGGCCACCGGCGGCACAAAGGCGATGCTGGCAGGAGCGGGACGGCCGGAGCCCTTCGTCTCTCCCGGCGTTTCGGGTCTGCGGGGCGTCTCCTCGGAATACAGGACCTTTAAGGCAGGGATCTCCCGCTTTTTTAATTCCCTGCGCATGACCCGGCACAGGGGGCAGACGCTGGTGGAGTAGATATCCCCGATGCGGAAGGCCTCCGGATGGAGCTTGTTTCCGGTGCCCATGGACGACAGGATGGGGATCCCCTCCTCCCAGGCATAGGAGACCAGGGCCAGCTTGGCGCTGACGGTGTCGATGGCGTCGATGATGTAATCCGGCTTCACAGGGCAGGAGGAAAAGACCTCCCGGAGGTTTTCCGGGAGCACAAAAGCGCTGCTTGTGAAAACAGAGCACTCTGGATTTATGTCTGCGATCTTTTCCTTCATCACGTCCGTTTTTTTCTGTCCCACAGTGCTTAAAAGAGCGATGCTCTGGCGGTTGATATTGGAGGGAACCACCGTATCGGAGTCGATGAGGAACAGGGTCCCGACGCCGGACCGGGCCAGGGCCTCCGCACAGTGGGATCCGACGCCGCCCAGGCCGAATACGGCTACGACGGAGGAGGACAGCCGCGAAAAGCCCTGGTCTCCCAGAAGCTGGGCCGTCCGTATAAAGGTTTCATTCATAACGATTGATCTCCATTTCTGGTTTTCTTTTGAGTGTATCATAAACTTTTTCATGACTCAATTCCCAACTTCCCTTTTTACGAAAAAACGTGTATAATGGAGACAACGCAGAAAGGCGGGGATATCCCGGCTGCGTGTACTGGACAGTAACGCTATGGCTTAGAAAAGGAGTAACGAAATGAAAGACGGTTTTATCCGCGTTGCGGCTGCTACGCCAGATATAAAGGTGGCAGACCCGGTTTACAATGAAGCCCAGGTCTGGAATATGATCGAAGAGGGGGAGAAAAACGGGGCAAAGCTCATGGTGTTCCCGGAGCTCTGCCTGACGGGCTATACCTGCGGAGACCTGTTCCACCAGGATATCCTGGTGGATACGGCGGCGGACATGCTGAAAAAGCTGATCCGCAGGAGTGAAGGCCACGATGTTCTGTTCTTTGTGGGACTTCCGTGGATGAAGGACGGAAAGCTTTACAATGTGGCTGCGGCGGTCCATGACGGAGAGCTGCTGGCCTTGATCACGAAGAAAAACATTCCCAATTATTCGGAATTTTATGAACTGCGCCACTTTACGCCGGGGCCGGATGTGCCGGAGCCCATGGAATGGGACGGAAGGATCGTTCCCTTTGGAAGCGGGATTCTGCTGCGGTGCGTGAATCTTCCGGAGCTGGTGGTGGCCGGAGAGATCTGTGAGGACGTGTGGGTCATGGACCCGCCCAGCATCTCCCATGCCAGGGCCGGAGCCACTGTGATCGTCAACTGCTCTGCCAGCAGCGAGACCGCAGGAAAACATGTCTACCGGAGATCCCTCATTGCCGGACAGTCGGCCAGACTGGTGTGCGGATATATCTGCGCCAATGCAGGAGAGGGAGAATCCACCCAGGACCTGGTATTCGGCGGCCATGATCTGATCGCAGAAAACGGTACGGTGCTGGCTGAGTCCCGGCGGTTTGAAAACGGGATGATCCTTGCAGACCTGGACCTTAAGCGGATCTGCAGTGAGCGTCGGAGGATGACCACCTTCCAGGTGGAAAATCCCAGGGAGCAGTACGATTATATGGACTTTGAACTGGAAATGGAGGACCTTAAGGAGCTTAAGCGTCCGGTGGATCCGTCTCCCTTTATCCCTTCCGGAGCTGCAGAAAGGAATGAACGGTGCGAGGAGATCTTAACGATCCAGGCGCTGGGACTGAAAAAACGGCTGGCCCACACGGGCTGTACCCAGGCAGTGGTGGGGATCTCCGGCGGACTGGATTCCACGCTGGCCCTTCTGGTGACGGCCAGGGCCTTTGATATGCTTAAGATCCCCAGGGAAAAGATCCTTTCTGTGACCATGCCCTGCTTCGGGACCACAGACCGGACCTATAAGAATGCCTGCCTTCTTACGAAAAAGCTGGGAGCAGAGCTTAAGGAGGTCAGCATCAAAGAGGCTGTGGCAGTTCACTTCCGGGATCTGGGCCACAGTATGGACGACCATGACGTGACCTATGAAAATTCCCAGGCCAGGGAGCGGACCCAGGTCCTGATGGATCTGGCCAATGAAAACGGAGGAATGGTCATCGGCACCGGCGATATGTCGGAGCTGGCCCTGGGCTGGGCCACCTACAACGGAGACCATATGTCCATGTACGGGGTGAATGCATCGGTTCCCAAGACGCTGGTCCGCCATCTGGTACGGTATTACGCGGATACCTGCGGCGACGAAGAACTGAAGGATGTCCTTTATGACATCCTGGACACGCCGGTGAGTCCGGAGCTGCTGCCGCCGGAGGACGGGGTGATCTCCCAGAAGACCGAGGATCTGGTGGGCCCCTATGAGCTCCATGACTTCTTTATGTATTATATCCTCCGGTATGGATACCGGCCTTCCAGGATCTTCCGTCTGGCAGAAACGGCTTTTGCCGGGATCTATGACAGCGCTGTGATCCTTAAGTGGTTAAAGACCTTCTACCGCCGGTTCTTCTCCCAGCAGTTTAAACGGTCCTGCCTGCCTGACGGCCCCAAGGTCGGTTCCGTGGCCGTATCTCCCAGAGGAGATCTGAGGATGCCGTCGGATGCGACCGCCAGGATCTGGCTGGAGGAGGCAGAGAGCCTTATGGCGGAGGGTTCCCGATGATCAGCAGTACAAAGAATGACCAGGTAAAAATGGTGGTGGAGCTGAGGAAAAAGGCAAAGGCCAGGAATGAGGCGGGGCTTTTTGTGGCCGAGGGGCTCCGGATGGTCTCAGAGCTTCCGCCGGATCGGGCCTGGCGGCTTTACGTTTCGGAGAGCTTCCTTAAAAACAGGGAAAACGCCGGACTGCTGGAACGGTTTTCCCGGTATGAGATCGTCACGGACCAGGTTTTTTCCGCCATGTCCGACACCCAGACGCCCCAGGGGATCCTGGCCCTGGCAAAGCAGTATGAATACGTGCTTTCAGATCTGCTTTCTGCCCCGGGCCCGGCCCATCTGATGATCCTGGAGAATCTCCAGGACCCGGGAAACCTGGGCACCATCTTAAGAGCCGGAGAAGGGGCCGGGATCACCGGCGTCATCATGAGCCGGGATACGGTGGATATCTACAATCCCAAGGTGGTCCGCTCCACCATGGGCTCCGCCTTCCGCGTTCCCTTTCTTTATACGGACGACCTTCCCGGAACAGTCCGGGAGCTGAAGGCTGGGGGGATCCGGCTGTTTGCGGCCCATCTGGAAGGAAGGAATAATTATGAGGAGGAGGATTATACTGGTAATACCGGCTTCCTCATTGGAAACGAAGGAAATGGCCTGACAGAGGAGCTTTCTGCCGCTGCCGACGCCTGGGTGAAGATCCCCATGGCCGGAAAGGTGGAATCCTTAAATGCGGCTGTGGCGGCCTCGATCCTGATGTTTGAGACGGCAAGACAGAGGAGGAGCGGCCGCAGTATGAAATAAAGGAGCTGATACGATGGCAATGATAGGCTGGCTTGTGGTTTTTGTGGCACTGGTGGGAATAGAAGTCGGTACCATGGCACTGACGACCATCTGGTTTGCAGGCGGAGCCCTGGCGGCGTTCTTTATGGCGTTGGCCGGACTTTCCTTCCAGGTGCAGATGACGGTATTTCTGGCGGTCTCCTTTGTCCTTCTGATCTTTACCAGGCCCTTTGCCGTGAAATACGTCAACAAAGGGACTGTAAAGACCAATGTGGACGGACTTGTGGGGAAAAAGGCCCGGGTACTGGAGGAGATCGACAATGGATCCGGCTCTGGAACGGCTGTTCTCAACGGTCAGGAATGGACGGCCAGGGCGGTGAGGGACGATCTGGTGATCCATAAAGGAGAGACCGTGATCGTAAAAGAGATCCGCGGAGTGAAACTGATGGTGGACCGTATTTCGGAAGGAGAATAGTATGGATTTTTTATTAAGCTTTATTGGGATCAGTATACTTGTTGTTGTAGTCCTGCTTCTGCTGACCTCCTGTGTAAAGATCGTTCCCCAGGCCCAGGCCCTGGTGGTGGAACGGCTGGGAGCGTATCTGGATACCTGGTCGGTGGGCGTTCATTTTAAAATGCCCTTCATCGACCGGGTGGCAAAGCGGGTGATCTTAAAGGAGCAGGTGGTGGATTTCGCGCCCCAGCCGGTGATCACCAAGGACAACGTGACCATGAAGATCGACACGGTGGTATTCTTCCAGATCACAGACCCTAAGCTCTACGCCTATGGAGTGGAGAATCCCATCATGGCCATTGAGAACCTGACGGCCACGACGCTCAGAAACATCATCGGCGACCTGGAGTTAGACCAGACCCTGACCTCCAGGGAGACCATCAACACAAAAATGCGCGCAGCCCTGGACGTGGCCACAGATCCCTGGGGGATCAAGGTAAACCGTGTGGAGCTTAAGAACATCATTCCTCCGGCGGCCATCCAGGACGCCATGGAAAAGCAGATGAAGGCAGAGCGGGAACGCCGGGAGGCGATCTTAAAGGCCGAAGGTGAGAAGAAATCCACGATCCTGGTGGCCGAGGGTAAAAAGCAGTCGGCCATCCTGGATGCAGAAGCCGATAAACAGGCTGCCATCCTTCACGCAGAGGCTGAAAAGGAAAAACGGATCCGTGAGGCAGAGGGCCAGGCGGAGGCGATCTTAAAGATCCAGCAGGCCAATGCAGACGGTATCCGTATGATCAAGGAAGCCGGCGCAGACCAGGCGGTGCTGACCTTAAAGAGCCTGGAGGCCTTTACAAAGGCCGCAGACGGCAGAGCCACCAAGATCATCATTCCGTCGGAGATCCAGTCGGTGGCGGGACTTGTGAAGAGCGTCACTGAGATCGCAAAAGATACGGACGTGAAGGCATGAGACTGACCCTGGACCCGTCCCTGGAATACGGCGTCGTTTTAGAAGGCGGCGGAGCCAGGGGCGCATACCAGATCGGCGCCTTAAAGGCGGTCACTGAGGCCGGGATCCGGATCGGCGCCGTGGCGGGCGCTTCTGTGGGCGCCTTAAACGGCGCCTTCCTTTGTATGGGAGACTTAAAGGCAGCCGAGGAGCTGTGGGGAAACCTGGCATACTCCCAGATCTTAAACGTGGAGGATGAAGCGATCCGGGCCATAAAGACCCTGGGCCTGAAGGCCTCCACGGTCCCCCAGCTCATGGCAGAGGCCAGGAAGGTGGTTTCCGGCCGGGGGCTTGATATCACCCCCTTTAAAGAACTCCTGGAGAAATACGTGGATGAGGAAAAGATCAGAAGCTCCCCCTGTGATCTTTATGTCACCTCTCTTTCGGTCACGGACTGGAGGGAGGTGGTCTTTGACGTGAAGCAGGCTCCTCCTGGGACCATAAAGGACGTACTGTTAGCCAGCGCGTTTTTTCCGGCCTTTAAAAATGAAAAGCTGGGCGGAAAGACGTATCTGGACGGCGGTATGGTGAACAACGTGCCGGTGGACGTCCTGGCAGAGCGGGGATATAAAAATCTGATCGTGATCCGGATCTACGGCATCGGCGTGGATACGGAACGGCGGACGGAGCTGCCGGAGGACGTGAATGTATACAGGATCGCTCCCAGGAGAAATCTGGGCGGGATCCTGGAGTTCGAGAAAAAGAGGACCAGGCGGAGCATGACACTGGGATATTTTGACGCCAAGCGGCTGCTTTATGGTCTGGCTGGTAGAAAGTATTATTTTTATCTTCCCCATACAGAGGCCTATTATTTCAACCGCCTTATGACTGAGATCCAGATCTTCCGCCATTATCTGTCCGCTCATCTGGAACAGGCCGGCGGAGAGGGAAGCCCCGGATGCCGGATGTATACGGAGCATGTATTTCCTGCCCTGGCAGAAAAATTCAAGCTGAAGCCCGACTGGGATTACAGGGAGCTTTACGGGGCAGTCCTGGAGGTCTGTGCCAGATCCATGGATCTGGAGGTGTTTGATATCTATACGGCGGACGGGATCATGGAGCGGGTACACAGGATATTAGGAAAGAGTTAGGAGACTTTGGATGCCTGGAAAAGAGAGAAGACGCAGAGTGAGAGGAGAGTCCATGGCCTTGGATACCCTGCACATCGTCATTGGTGCGGCGGTGGTGGTCATGGCGGTCATTTCCTTTATAAATCCGGAGGAATATATGTTTTTCTTTCCGGTCATTTTTCTTCTGGCGGCTATATTAAATCTGGTCACCGGAAAATACAGATATAAGCGCAGTGTAAGGAACCAGAAAAAAAAGATCTCATCCGCGCTTCAGATGGCGTTTGGAGGAGCCCTGGCGGTCCTTGCAGTCATCAGCGCAGTGAGCATCTGGTGGAGGTAGAGGATGAAGGGAGAGATCCTTAAATTACTGAAGGAGTCGGACGGATACCTTTCCGGACAGGAGCTCTGCGAGCGGTTCGGCGTATCCAGAACGGCAGTCTGGAAGGTGATCAACCAGCTAAAGGAAGAGGGCTATGAGATCGAGGCTGTCCGGAACAAGGGGTACATTTTAAAGAGCGTATCCGACGTATTGTCAAAGGAGGAGCTGGAAAGCTCCTTAAAGACCCGATGGGCGGGGAAGGAGATCCATTATTTTGACCGGACAGATTCCACCAATATCCAGGCAAGACTGGCAGGCGAAGCTGGCGCCTCCCACGGAACCCTGGCGGTGGCGGAGATCCAGGACGGAGGCCGGGGACGGAGAGGAAGGAACTGGATCTCTCCGGCAGGTGTGGGCGTCTGGATGAGCCTCCTGCTGCGGCCCGAGATCTCCCCCATTTCGGCCTCGACCCTGACCCTGGTCATGGCCCTGGCAGCCCAGAAGGGCATAAAAGAGGCCACTGGGATCGAAAGCCAGATCAAATGGCCCAACGATCTTGTATTAAATAAGAAGAAGATCTGCGGGATCCTGACGGAGATGGGAACGGAATTTATGGAGATCAAATACGTGGTCATGGGTACCGGGATCAATGTGAACCAGGAAGAATTTCCGGAGGAGCTCCGGGAGACGGCCACGTCTCTTTATCTGGAAACGGGGAAAAAGTACCACAGGAGCCGGATCATCGAAAGGATCCTGGAGGCCCTGGAGGAGTATTACGGGATCTTTGTTAAAACAGAGGATATGTCCGCGCTGCTGGAGGAATACAATGAAAAGCTGGTGAACCGGGGGCAGGAGGTCTGTGTGCTGGACCCGAAGGGAGAGTACCGGGGCCTCTGCCAGGGGATCACAAAGACAGGCGGGCTTCTGGTGGAGCTTTCTGACGGCACGGTCACAGAGGTGATCTCGGGAGAGGTCTCAGTCCGGGGAGTGTACGGCTATGTTTAGGCCGTCTCCTTACGAGGCCCTCCAGGTCCTCCCGCCAGAGGAGCGGGAGCTGTCCGGGAAAGAGCGGCTCTTACTGGCCTCCGGCCCCCTGCTTTCCTGGTACAGAAGAGAAAAGAGGGATCTTCCATGGAGGGAAAACCGGGACCCATACCGGATCTGGATCTCTGAGATCATGCTCCAGCAGACCCGGGTGGAGGCGGTAAAACCGTACTTTTTCCGGTTTTTTGAGCACTTCCCCAGGATTTCGGATCTGGCGGCTGCTCCGGAGGAGGAGCTTTTAAAGTGCTGGGAGGGGCTGGGATATTACAGCCGCGCCAGAAATATAAAAAAGGCCGCAGAGATCCTGACGGAAAAATATAACGGGAGCTTTCCGGAAAGCTACGGGGAGATCCTGGCACTTCCCGGGATCGGCAGCTATACGGCGGGAGCCATTGCCTCCATTGCCTTTGAGCTTCCGGTGCCGGCGGTGGACGGCAATGTACTGAGGGTGCTGTCCCGGGTGACCGGGAGCTTTGACGATATTTTAAAGCAGTCCACAAAGAAGAAAATGGAGGCCCTGGTATCAGAGGTCATACAGCCGGGGAGCGCCGGGGACTTTAACCAGGCGCTCATCGAGACAGGAGCCATGATCTGCATCCCCGGGGGAGCGCCCTTGTGCAGCCAGTGTCCGTTTTTTACAATCTGTGCCGCTAGGAGCCAGGGGCTGACGGAAAAGCTGCCGGTAAAAACGCCGAAGAAAAAGAGGAAGATCGAGGAAAAGACCGTATTATTACTGGAATACCAGGATAAAATAGCCATAAGAAAGCGCAGGGAGGACGGACTCCTGGCTTCCCTTTATGAGTTTGTGAACGTGCCGGGACAGCTTTCTGCCGAAGAAGCCGGAGCGCTTCTGGACCAGGAGGTCCGGCCGGAGCCGCTTCCGGAGGCGAAGCATATCTTCAGCCATGTGGAATGGCATATGGGCGGATATTTCGTCTCCTTAAAGGAAATGCCGGAATCGCTGCCGGGAGAGGAGAGCGGCCCGGCGCTTTTCCTGACCTGGGAAGAGATCCGGAAGGAGTATCCGGTCCCCAACGCCTTTGCAGTCTATAAAAAATATCTGGATCAGAGATATGGAGGGGAAGAAGAATGAAAAACATGATATTTCTGTTTAATCCCCGGTCCGGCCGGGAGCAGATCCGGAGCCAGCTCATGGGGATCCTGGATTATTTCTGCAGCCAGGGCTATTTTCCTTCGGTGTATGTGACCCAGAACTCCCAGGATGCGGAGCGCATCGCCAGGGAATACGGCAGCTCCGCGGATCTGTTTTTATGCAGCGGCGGGGACGGCACTTTAAACAATGTGGTATCGGGCCTCATGGCGCTGGAAAAACGGCCGGTGCTGGGCTATCTTCCCTCCGGCTCCACCAACGATTATGCCCGGAGCCTGGAGATCCCCGGAGATCCCAGAGAGGCCGCGGAGGTTGCCCTGACGGCGGGAGAGAGACAGGTGGATGTGGGCCGGTTCGGCACGGACCGGTATTTTGTATACATTGCGGCCTTTGGGGCCTTTACCGAGGTTTCTTATAAAACTCCCCAGGATAAGAAAAATGTCCTGGGCCATCAGGCCTATATCCTGGAGTCAGTGAAGAGCCTGGCCTCTTTAAAATCCCATCATATGAAGATCCAGTGGGAGGAGGGGACCATTGAGGGAGAATTTATCTTCGGAATGATCACCAATACCACCAGCGTCGGCGGCTTTAAGGGCCTGACTCCCAGGGATGTGGATTTTGACGACGGAATGTTTGAGGCCTTATTTATCCGGACGCCGAAGACCCCGTCGGATCTGTCCAATATCGTCTCCTATATGTTTTTAAAGGATGAGGAAAACGCTTATGTATTCCGGTTCCACACCTCCCGGGTGGTCATCACCGCCAAAGAAGAGGTATCCTGGGTCTTAGACGGCGAATACGGAGGGACATTGAAGGAGACTGTGGTGGAGAACATCCACGGAGCCATTGCCTTAAGATGCGGAGAAAAGATAAAAAAATGTTGAAAAATGTAGTGGGATGGTATATAATGAATCATCGTGGAACAGTTTGTCTGTATCACAGGACATTTTTCACTTGAAAGGGCGTAACTCGTGGAAAAGGAACAATTTTTAGTAAAACTCAGAAAGCTTGTTGAGCTGGGAAGATCGAAGCAGAACGCGCTGGACGTGGCTGAGATCAACGATTTTTTCACCGGAGACAATCTGGGTCCGGAGCAGATGGATGAAATTTACAGTTATCTGGAACACAGCAATATTGATGTGGTTCCGATAAGCGACGACGCATTGCTTGCGGAAGATGATTCACTGCTGATGGACGATATGGACGGCGATTTCTCAGACGACAAGATGGAAGAGGATATCGACCTGGATGCGATCGACCTGCTGGAGGGGATCGGAACGGAGGATCCGGTACGTATGTACTTAAAGGAGATCGGTACGGTTCCGCTTCTGTCTGCAGAGGAAGAGCTGCGGCTGGCCAAAAGAAAAGCAGAGGGCGATGAGTCTGCCAAGGAGCGTCTCATCGAGGCCAACCTGAGGCTGGTGGTCAGCATCGCAAAGCGCTATACGGGCCGTGGAATGAGCTTCCTGGATCTGGTCCAGGAGGGAAATCTGGGGCTTATTAAAGGCGTAGAGAAATTTGACTATACAAAAGGCTACAAATTAAGTACATATGCAACCTGGTGGATCCGCCAGTCCGTCACAAGGGCTCTGGCTGACCAGGCGCGTACCATCCGCGTACCGGTGCATATGGTGGAAACCATCAATAAAATGTCCAAGATGCAGAGAAAGCTGACTCTGGAGCTGGGATATGAACCATCTGTTTCCGAGCTGGCAGAGGCGCTGGAAATGTCTGAGGATAAGGTGATGGAGATCATGCAGATCGCAAGGGAGCCGGCATCCTTAGAGACTCCCATCGGCGAGGAGGACGACTCCAACCTGGGAGATTTCGTGGCGGACAGCAACGCGGTGACTCCCGAGGGAAATGTGGAATCTGTCATGTTAAGGGAGCACATCGACGCACTGCTTGGCGACCTGAAGGAAAGGGAGCGTCAGGTGATCGTACTGCGCTTTGGTCTGGAGGACGGACATCCGAGAACACTGGAAGAGGTTGGAAAAGAATTCAACGTAACGAGGGAGAGGATCCGTCAGATCGAAGCTAAGGCTTTGAGGAAGTTAAGAAATCCTGTCCGCAGCAAGCGGATCCGGGATTTCCTGTAAGAAAACGAAAGAGGGCAGCAGGAGTCACATCCGGCTGTCCTTTTCCAACGGAAGGAAGCGTTTTTATGAACCGGAGAAATTACCAGAAGGAACTGGAGGCAGAGCTTTCCAATATAGAAAAGGAAGGGCGGGCGCCCACATTGTTTCTCCATAGCTGCTGCGCTCCCTGCAGCAGCTATGTGCTGGAATACCTGTCCAGGTATTTTACGATCACAGTCTTTTACTATAACCCCAATATTTCCCCGGCTTCTGAATATGAGGAACGGGCCAGGGAGCAGGAGCGGCTGATCCGGGAAATGGAAACGGTCCACCCGGTCCGTTTTCTCTGCGGGGAATACCGTCCGGAGCTCTTTTACGAGGCTGTGAAGGGACTCGAGCAGGAGCCGGAGGGAGGAGCCCGGTGTACGGAATGCTTTAAGCTGCGCCTTCTGGAGGCCGCCAGGCTGGCAAAGGAGGGGGGCTTCGACTATTTTACCACCACCCTCACCATCAGTCCTTTAAAGGATGCGGAGCGGTTAAACCGCATCGGGGAGGAAGCCGGGGCCCGGTACGGCGTCCGCTTTTTAAATTCGGACTTTAAAAAACGGAACGGCTATAAGCGGTCCACGGAGCTTTCCAGGGAATACGGGCTTTACCGCCAGGACTACTGCGGCTGCGTCTTTTCCCGCCGCCAGGCCAAACCTTGACAGAACTGCCAAACTATTATAGAATTGCATAAGAGTATAAAATGGGAAGGAGTTCTGTCCATGGTTTCAAGAAAAGTTCAGGTTGTAAATCCCTCCGGCCTCCATCTGCGTCCGGCAGGATTATTATGTCAGACTTCCATGAAATTTGAATCAAAGGTGAATATTCTGTATAAAGACCAGCAGATCAATGCCAAAAGCGTTTTAAATGTCATGGCTTCCGGAATCCGGTGCGGAACGGAAGTGGAGGTCTGCTGCGACGGAAAGGATGAGGAGGAGGCTCTGGAAGCCGTATGCACCCTCATTGAAACAGGCTTAAAGGAATAAAGAAACAAACTATATCTGGAGGAATCAAGCAAAATGAGTGAAGCACAGAATTGCAATCATGACTGCGGATCCTGCACTGCCAACTGCGACAGCCGGGTTCCGGATAAAAAGAGCTTTGAGGAAAAGCTGGCGGAGGGATGCTCTGTAAAGAAGGTCATCGGCGTTGTCAGCGGAAAGGGCGGCGTTGGAAAATCCCTGGTGACCTCTTTAATGGCGTGCCAGATGAGAGCCAGAGGTTATAAGGTGGGGATCCTGGATGCGGATATTACCGGTCCCTCCATCCCCAAATCCTTCGGGATCCACGATCCCCTCTGCGTGACCCCGGACGGAAAGCTTCTGGTACCGGCGGTCTCCTCCACCGGGATCGAGGTGATCTCCTCCAACATGCTGTTAGAGCATGAGAGCGATCCGGTGATCTGGAGAGGACCTGTGATCGCAGGCGCTGTAAAACAGTTCTGGAACG